>JBATSI010000049.1:0-8360 GCA_049293215.1 Saccharimonas sp. (SeqCode)
AGCGCCAAATACACTCGCTTCTCACCGTTTTGCTCGTCTTGACGATAAGCACTTGAAAGTACCGCCATCAACGCTCGCTCGACACCAAAACTTGGCTCGATAACATGAGGAACAAATTTTGTGTTCGTTCCCTTGATCGTGTACTCCATGTTGCGCCCACTCGCTTTTTGGATATTCATCAAATCAAAGTCTGTGCGATATGCGAGACCAAACATTTCTTCTCGCCCAATCGGATAATCAAACTCAAAGTCAATAGTACGCTTCGAATAATGCGCACGATCTTCCTCTGGAACGTCAAGCTCATGCACCTGCTCTTCGGTGAGTCCAAGAGCACGACACCATTCATGTCCAGCCTGTCGCCATTTTTCAAACTCTGCTTCCCAATTCGCTGGATCAATAAAGTATTCAATCTCCATCTGCTCAAACTCACGGCTCCGAAAAATGAAGTCACGCGGTGCAATCTCGTTGCGAAACGCTTTGCCTTGCTGAGCAATCCCAAAGGGAAGATTTGGATAAAAGCTATCGAGGACATTCTTGTAATTCGTAAAAATACCTTGCGCCGTTTCTGGACGGAGATAGCTCACCGACTGCTCATCATCTGTTGCACCTACATGAGTCTTGAACATCATATTGAACGTGCGCGATTTGCTAAGCGGATTACCGTCAGGACTTTTAATACCCTTTTCGGCAATAATCGCATCCATCTGTGCCATCGTCATACCTTCGGCATCGATATTATTGTCTTTTAGGATGTGATCTGTACGATAACGGCGATGGTTCACGGTATCTTCGCATAATGGGTCAACAAACGTATCAACATGACCGCTTGCCTGCCATACCTTCTGATTCATCAGAATCGCCGCATCAACACCGTACATATCGTCACGTGCATCGACAAATATCTTCCACCATAACTGCATAATCTGGCGCTTAAGCGTCACACCAAGTGGACCATAATCCCACGTGCCGCTGAGCCCACCATACACTTCAGAGCCCTGGTAAATAAAGCCTCGCCGCTTTGCCAGACTAATGATTGCTTCCATTTTTTCTTTATCCATACAGGTCTCCTTTAATCTGTTATATTTTACCATATAAACCATATCACTGCTCTATAACAGAGAAAAAAGAGTGTAGGCAACGTTAAATAGCAGCGTGCGTTCGCGCAAGCAACCAGCAATCCGGCAAAATTTTCTCAACCCCGCCAATCTGCGCAACAATTTTAATCGGCTTTCGCGCAATAATACGCAAGAACTTTATATGATTTGCAGTAATTTCCCCCTGCTCACTCGGACGCAATGCGCGTTCACTCGTATCATACATATAGGGCTTGTCTCCTTGTAGTGGCGCATTTGTTACGTCAGATGAGAGATTAAGCTCATAGCCCGTAAGCGCCGCATAACGAAGATAAAACCATGTCTGAACGAGTTGTAGCGATATAGTCTTCTCGTCAAGTCCAGCGTAGACTTCACTCAGCACTTCATACCACTCAGGTTCATCAATTGACTCGCTCGCTCGCGAGACAAGGTTGATCGCTTCATAGCCGAACTGAAGTCGATCATAATCTTCCAAAATGTGATGGTAAAATTTTACCAATCGTGCCTGTGTTAAGACGCCCAGATCGCTTTTTCCCTGGCTAATCACAATATCACTGATACCGAACAGTTCTATCCCTCCTGCAAGTTTACTCTTCTCTCGTCGAGCCCCCTTTGCAATGACGGCGCGTTGGCCATGTGGAGTAAGTAGCTTCAATATACGATCAGCCTCACCATAGTTTGTGCGGCGCAATACAATAGCCTTAGTTCGCTCCATACTCATGATATAGCTCCTCGTAGTGCACTCGCAAGATCACGCGATCGTAGCGACGCCTTATCAAACACATCGCTCACACCATAAGCCGCCAAATCGCGACGAGATATACTCTCTGCACTATTGGAACATATAATGATAGGAATCCTCGCAAGGTCACTATATGATTGCAACTCATGAAGAAGCACAATTCCATTAGGCCCTGGCATGAACAAGTCGAGAATAATTGCCGCCGGCTTCATATTATCAATGCGTTTTATTCCATCAAGGGCGTGTGGCGCCACCTCGACGTCAAAGCCTTCTAAGACAAGTCCGTGCGCAATTGAGTCAGCAAACCACGGGTCATCATCAACAATCAAGACACGTGGACGCTTACTCATAGTAACCTCAGCTGCGTTGACGCAGCAATATCAACATAAAACGTCACACCGTCACGATGTCGCTGCACCCCAACCTCTGCTTGCATTGCATTCGCAAATTGTTGCGTAATAAAAATGCCTAGACCACTGCTTTCTGGCCGATTATGCATAATCTGCATGTCACTTCCCATACCACGTCCGAGCGTACTCCACACTTTTGCGGGTATCATTGGTCCGTAATCTCGCACCCCCAGCCTAATCTGCTGACCTTTTTCTCTTGTTGAAGCTGTAATTTTTACCGGAGATTCTTGGTCGCTATAATACAGTGCGTTATCTATAAAATTGAGAAGAATCCGTCGCAATAAATCCCTGTTCGCGAGTCCCAATAAGGGTTTTCTCCTTCCAGATAATTCAAGCTTCTTGCCTTTTGCCACATAAAGCGGCTGTAGTTCATTTGCAACTTCTTCGCAAAGAGACACTGGATTAATCGGCTCTAACGCAAATAGACCATCTTCAAGACGCGCAGTTTTGGTCAAATCGGTCGTTAACCTCAAAGCGCGTTCGCTTGTAAGGCGCATCCGTGTACCCAAATCAAGTATTTCCTGCTCTGTCAGCGTCCCCTCTTCAAGAGCTAACGCTAACTGCCGCAATAAGGCAAGTGGAGACTTTAGCTCATGTGCTGCGGTAATAAAAAGTGGCGCATTGGTTAACAATACACCACCCCTAATATCTCGTTGTTTCCCTCGCACATCCATACTACTTCTAGTGTAGCACGGAGCGCGGGAAATGTTTATTGGTTAAACTTCACTGTTTTGATGAGTGCTTCAAAGTCGTCCGAGAAGACTCCCGCATCAGTGCGAATAGTCAGCGTACGATCACGCATACGAATCACTACTGCCGATCCACGAATATCATCAGAGAAATTTCCCTCTATTCGTGTACCCGTGAGACCTATATCATTGCTCCATGCGCTTGATTTAATGTCACCCTTTTTGATTTTTGAGGCATAACCGTCGAGAACCTTGTCGTATAACTTCTGCTCGATTGTTACCCGAACCGCAAACTTCTGCTTGTCACTTACTGGTGGAACAACTCGAGGATTCAAATATGCTTCGTACGTTTTCCCGCCACCATCACTCACATCACTTGCCTGATACGCACTCCATGTCTTTGGATAGTCAAACGTTAATCGCCCATAATCTTCAGGACCAACAAACTGAAGCATCGGTTCTTTCTCCTTTTTTATGAAGTCAGCCTCGTCTTTTTCCGCCTGTTCTTTTTTTGCAGTCGCCTCCGCTTCAGCGATTTTACTATCGATATCGGTCTTTGCCTCGGTATAGTTCAGATACGCCCATACCGAAAAACTTCCAAAAAGTAATACCAAAATCGTCAAACCAATGATTGCAAAAGTACTCCCCCGAATCATTCCTTGTTCTTTTTTTCGATTATTCATACTACTTATTATACTTATGGTTTGCTCTCTGTAAAGGGCTTTATTTGATATAAAAAGTGCGCCCCATGCGTTTTAACTGCTATTTCATTGGGTATTTCAAAGGCATATGAGATGAGCCATAGCGGTCGATGTAGTCGCGTCGCCTGTCGTCTCACTGCTCGTGCCATCCGTTCGATATCACGAGAGTCACCAAAGACATATACTACTGTCGTCTCAGATGGAAAATCTGCTCGATACAGATTATTACATAGTATCGTTATCTTTTTATCGCCCCACGAGCGAACCCTTGCGCACCATACAAGTATTGGATTCAGTTCAATACCATACGCTCGTGCGCCATGTCGACGAGCCTCTCTCAATACGCCGCCACCACCAGAGCCTATATCGACAAGTGTATCACTTTCGCCCAGATCATATAAACGTTCAAAGGCCTGGCGTATATCCTTGCGCCGAGACGGTACGTAAGGTGCGCCTGTAAATGCCATGAGCCCAAAAAGCACGCCAACAGTAGCACAAATCCACCAAAACATTATGCATCAAATTTTTCTTTAAGCACTGTTATCTCATTCTTTACCGCTACAAGTTGCTCATCAATACGCATCGCCAGTACTTCTGCCTCATGATACTTTTCAATCGCCTGTTCTAAAACAAAGTCATCGCTATCAAACCACGCAACAAGTTCTTGAAGTTTTTGCAGTTGCTCTTGAATCGACTTATTTTCTTTTGACATCTATTACCTCCGCCATTATTATATCCTGTGTTCTCTCGATTGACACTGCGTTTCCAGCAGCTACGCTACCTCGTACAATGGCATAACCTCTCGCTAACACCGCCTCTGGGTCATACGCTTGAAGCTGTGCAGCGACGCGAGAAAGAATCTGTTCACTTGATTGTATGCGCTCATCCAGATTGGCAATAGCGCGTTCAAGTAATGAGGCCACATACTGGTGGGTCTGTTCAAGCGAGTATTCAAGACGTTCGCCCGCACGAACAACTTGGGAATGAGCCAATCGTTGTATTTCATAACGATCAGGGACAATTATCTGGGCCGCATTGCTTGGTGTCGCTGCTCTCACGTCTGCCACCATATCAGCGAGCGTAACATCCACTTCGTGACCCACGCCCACTACGGTAGGTATACGACTACGAGCAATCTCTCGAACAAGCGGCTCATTATTAAAAACACTGAGGTCGTCTGCGCTCCCCCCGCCTCGTATAACAACGAGCACCTCTGGTAATTCGTCTCGCCCGTTAAAATACTGGATTGCACGAATAATCTGATCAGCTGCGCGTTCTCCCTGTACTTGGACATGAGCAACGTCAACACGAACGCCTCCCCAGCGATCATTCAATATTTTTACAAAGTCTGCATATCCGGCTGCCTGAACACTACTTATAACCGCTATATGCTTTGGTATAGCAGGAAGTATGCGCTTTCGCTCCTCGGCAAAAAGGCCTTCTTTTTCAAGCTTTTCCTTCAATAGCTCAAAACTTCGTTTTAGTGCGCCTTCACCCACCAAACGGATCGTCTGCACAGTAAGACTGAATTTGCCTCGATTTGTTACCTTTGGCGTCGCGCGCACAACAACCTTCATCCCGTCTTCGATGGGCACGTGCAGTTGATATGCCATCATAAAACAGCCCACACTTCCCTGTGCATCCTTAAGATTAAAGAACACAAACTTCCCTTGGCTAAGCTTATAGCTTTCTACCTCACCCTCAACATACACCGCAGGATACGCGCCATCAAGCGTTTGATTGACGATCGAGAGGAAGTCACTAACTCCGAGGGTGAGAAGTTGGCTGTCGTCCATACTTAAGAATCGTTAGTTGATAAAAAACATACCCGAGAACAAGCGTCGTAAGCAAAGCGATTACTCGGTACAAAACCGTCCCCGCAATAGCCTGCCCCTGACCAACGCCAGAAATTGTCAGTACAGCAACCATTACTGCCTCATACGCCCCCGCTCCACCTGGTGTCGCAAAGAAAAACCCTGTCACAATAGCTGCACCGTAGCCAATAAGGATCGAGGCTGGATTGACATCAACACCAAGCGCCTTAAATGTCATCCAAAACGGCACTATCTCCATAATGACAAAAACAAGACCCCATACAAATGGCTTTATCAGCAACTTCTTGTCTTGTTTTAGTTCCATAAAATCTTCATGCATATCATCAAAAAAGCCAAGCACCACACCATCACGTAGCAACGGCTTCTTGCGGCGTAGCACTCTTCTTCCAAATGTATTCACAAAAGAAGTAAGGTATTGCGACGCCTTTGCAAGTCGACGCTTACTATCCAGAAAAAACATTCCAGCAAAAGATACCGCCAATGTAGCTCCCACCAAAATTGCACTCATCAAAATAATCCATCGATTGACAGCCCCATCAGCAGTTACCCATATCATCGCCACGGCAAGAAATACGACGAGCGCAACAAACCCCATAGCATACCGCACAATTTGAGCCATTGTCGCTCGCCCATTCGAAATGCCATATTTCCCCAGTCGCCAATTTGTATACGAAATACCGCTCACGCCACCACTTGGAAATGCGTGATTTACAAAGTTTAGCTCAAGAGATATTCGCATAAGCGTTAATGGACTGACATCCTTCACGAAACCTTTCTGACGCAAATACGAAAAAATCATTTCTCCACCAGCAAGATAGCTTATCGCCGAAGCTGGAAAGACTAAAAGAAGCAACCAGATATTTACCTGCTGCAATAAATTCCAGGCATGAACGAGTTCATGGCGAGTGAGATAAAGTATGAGCGCAATCAACACAAAGGTAATAATGCTGAGCTTTGCTCGAAAAGAGATCTTTTTACCCATATAATCTAGTATACTATAAGGTATGTATATTACGATACTTGGAAGACAACCAGCCCTTGGCGTTGCTGAGCTTGAAAGTCTCTATGGAGATGGCGTTCAGTGGTACTCAGACAAGGCGGCACTTATTAGCACGGATTCATTTGATTTTGAACGTCTTGGCGGTAGTCAGAAGGCGGGAAAAGCCGTACTTGAACTTCACGGAGGAAGTTGGTTTTCGGTCAGCCGACGAATAGTCGAGCACTACACCAAGCAGTGGAAAGATGCCAATCACAAAATAACCCTCGGCCTCAGCGTCTATGGTTTTGATGTCTTGCCTCGGGATATCCAAAAAACTGGGCTTATCATCAAGAAAACACTCCGAAATAATGGCGTTAGCGTACGACTCATTCCAAATGCGGAACCCGCGCTCAACACCGCGACGAGCCATCATAACAAGCTTGGACTATCCCTCTCTCACGTCGAACTGCTTATTGTACGAGCAAGCAATGGACGCGTTGTCGTCGCAGAAAGTATTGGAGCGCAAAACATTACTGCACTCGCTTCACGAGATCAATCTCGTCCGCGTACCGATGCTTTTGTAGGAATGCTTCCTCCAAAGCTCGCCCGTATGATGATCAATCTTTCCGGAGTCACTGCACCAACTATTGTTTTCGACCCATTTTGCGGTACTGGAACGGTGCTTCAAGAAGCGCTCCTTCTTGGCTGCCCTGTTCAAGGATCTGACCTTAGCCAGAAGATGGTTGACTACTCACAAGAAAATATCAATTGGCTCATAGGAAAATATCATCTATCAGATTACACCCACACCATTTATCAAGCAGACGCCACCTCGTATCAATGGCCAGAGGCGTCAACCGTTGGTGCAATTGTGTGCGAATCATACCTCGGACAGCCGTTCTCTGCCCCACCAAGCCCCGCAAAGCTTCACGAAGTTCGCGATAATTGCAATCACATCATCAGCAGTTTCTTGCGAAATATCCACGCTCAAATCGCCCCAGGAACACCCCTCGTCGTCGCTATCCCCGCATGGCGCGACACTCAGGGCAACTTCACCCACCTCCCGCTTACAACAAACCTTGCGCGCCTCGGATACGTGCGCAAAACTTTTATGCACGTTCGCGACGAGCAGCTGCTCTACTACCGAGAATCTCAGGTCGGTGCGCGCGAGATACTTGTTTTACGAAGAGAATAGCTCGCTAAGTATCAGCCCTGCAAGGCCGCATTCCACTTTCCCGTAACGCCATCAACGCCTACCCATACCCCGCCGCCGTCAGGTTTTCCTACGGCACCGCAAACTTGCCCACTCCATAAATCATTACTTGTGCTAATAGTGGAATTCGAGGAGTAAATATATCCTTTGTTGCCTCCGCCTTGGACAACACCGCCGATTGCAAACCGTGTTCTGTCGGCACTCGTACAGTAATACCAGTTATTGCGTGTGGTATTATACGCACTCTTTGTTACGCGTATATCCATAGCTGTCGTGAGAGCCGTCGGATAAAGTCCATCTGTAGCATCTATTCGCGCAAGTTCTATCTTTTTTGCCGCATTTGATAAGTCACTTTGTACTACCGTTGCTCGCGCCCGCTCTTGGATGCCGTTATAGGATACAATACTGATTGCCGCGAGGATGGCAATGACGACAATAACAATGAGAAGTTCGACGATGGTAAAACCACGGTTGCTTATGTTAGATATTCGCCTAGTATAGGGGGAATGATGATATATACATTTATTGCTCATGCTTATATTTAATCACCCCTCCTCCTCTACTGTCAAGAAAATACCGCCCTCACTTTATTTTGCTTGTTAAACCACTTGACATATTCTCTTATTTTCGATACAATCGTACAGATTGTTTTATTAGATTTAAAGGAGTTATATGTCACACGTTAAAGCTGGTGGTT
>JBATSI010000050.1:0-1569 GCA_049293215.1 Saccharimonas sp. (SeqCode)
ATATAATCCTGTAGCAGGATCGTATGCTCCAATCATTGCCGCATTTTTGCTGGCTTGATTTGCAGATGGGTAAGCTAAAATATCTTTTAAAAGCTGTTCTTCTGCCGCCTTCTTTATAATATCAGCATTTGACTTAGCAACTATCTCGGCTTCAAGAGTACTCATTGATTTAGCTGAGTAGGTCTTACCTCCAAATAACAAAGTAGTATTTTTTAAAGACTGCTGTGCTAATTTTTCGATACCTAACTTTGAAATAGCGGCTTTAGATAACGACCCTAACCCAGAACCAACAATATATAATTCAGGGTAAACGCTCACTAACCCCTTCTCGCCTATATGAATTTTATTGTCTAAAGCTTGGATATTTGAAAGCGGGCTCTCTCGATCAAACATAAAGCCATTGGTTGCTCGACCCTCTGATTGAACTACGGCAACTAAAGATTCAACAACTTTTTTATATTCCTGGCGAATTTTAGAGTTTGATTTATAATCTTTAATAAAATTAGAATTTGCCGCCAGTTGATCTAGCTTCTTTAATTCATTAATGGCTATTAAACCAGCAGAACTTCCTATGTTTACCCCTTTACTATCCAAATTTTGAATAATCATTGGAATAGGTTTGGGCTGAGAAAATTTCTACTGCAAATAAAGCAAAAAATCAATCTAGCTCTCCAAGAGATCTTAATGAAAAACTTGCGTTTGAATCAGTGAAGTCAAATCCTAAACAAGGAAAGAATCTGATTGGTATGAATAATGATCCTAGATTTCCACATTCTGCTGGATTTCAGAAGATGGAAGCTAAATTTAAGTTAAGTAATGGAGAAACTATTACAATACACTATCAATACAATTCTGTTACTAATAGGACATATGATGTGAAAGTAACTTCTCCTCAAAGAAATCTACCTAATCCTAATCAACAATTTGTCGATATACGGAATAATCAAAAATGAAAATAATGGAAAAAGATGGCTCAATGATAAATGTCTTCGGCATTTACTGGCAAAATAATGAAACCTATTTTAGTGGCTTTGATAAAAGCTATGAGGGATTAACTTCTTTTAGCTTAAATGAAGTAGAAATTATCGATTCAAAAATGAATTTTAAAACCGTTTTTTTAACAAATCATATGTCAGGAGTATTTCACTGGGCTTTGATTGAAGAAAATTTATTAGATGCAGTAATCGACCATGACCCTATCGCAGTTGAAAGGTTCTTACAAATTATAAAAAATGAAAATTTAATCTTTTAAAGGCTCTGTCGCATGGTAATCCCCCCTTTAAATAAGTGCAGCGTTAAGTAGAATTTTCTCGTAATCTATACGCAGGAGATTTTGCATGAAACAGTCACGATTTACCGATAGCCAAATCATTGCTATCTTGAAGCAGGCAGAAGCTGGAACAGCCGTACCCGAAGTGTGCCGAGAACATGGCATCAGCTCTGCCACTTTTTACAAATGGCGCTCCAAATACGCAGGCATGGATGCATCTTTGATGGCCAGAATGCGTGAGTTGGAAGCCGAGAATGCCCGTTTGAAGAAGATGTATGCTGAAGAGCGGCTCAAAGCAG
>JBATSI010000051.1:0-9577 GCA_049293215.1 Saccharimonas sp. (SeqCode)
GGCTATAACTTTGTGATACTTTCTTGCTCATTTCCCTTGACATCTCGGGGGGGGGTGATTAAATGTAAGCATGAACTTGTTCACATCTTATCCACACCCAACACACAGATCCAAGAAAACATCTGGTTTCACGATTGTTGAACTTCTCATTGTCATTGTGGTGATTGCCATCCTCGCTGCAATTAGCATTGTTGCGTATAACGGAATTCAGACGCGAGCAAACGAGACAGCTATTAAAAATGACCTTTCAAATTTTGCAAAAAAGTTAGAGTTAATGCGAATAGATGCCGCTGACGGAAAATACCCTGCGTCACTTGTATCAGCGAACGGTATACAGGTGAGCAAAGGATCCTATGAGACAAAGAAAGGTGCAAATTTTTATTATTGTAAGGATAACCTAGATAGAGACAAGTTTGCTCTAGGTGGAGTTCCAAAAAATAACTCTTCCAGGATGATTTGGCTGACATCTGATGGCAGATCTGGTGTAACTCAAGATATGGATAGGCCGAAACTCTGTAGTTTAATCGGACTATCTAAACCAGAAGAATCAACATGGGAGGGATATTATTACAATAGTACATCTAGCCAGTTCGTATGGGCGTCTTGGGCAAACTAATACCTTAGCACTCTTGCATTTAGAGTGCTAGGTCATTATACTAGAAGATATGGCTAAACGCGATTATTATGAAGTTTTAGGCGTCAAAAAAGACGCAAGTGCTGATGAAATAAAAAAGGCTTTTCGAAAGCTTGCTGTAAAATACCATCCTGATAAGGGTGGCGATGAAGCAAAATTCAAAGAAATTAACGAAGCATACGAAGTGCTGAAGGATGAGCAGAAACGTCGACGCTATGATCAATTTGGTCACGCCGGTGTTGGTGGGGCTGCTGGTGGCGGTGGCTTCTCTGGTGGTAATCCTTTTGAAGGCTTTGGCCAGGGGCAAAATGTCCACTTTGATTTCGGTGATGGTGGATTTGGTGATATATTCAATCAATTTTTTGGTGGCAACATGGGTGGCGATCGATCATATGGTGGACCAAAGCGCGGTCGAGACATTGAAACACGTGTAACGCTTAGTTTTGAAGAGGCTATCTTTGGAAAGGAAGTAAAACTTTCGCTGACACTTGACGATGAATGTCCACACTGTAAAGGTACGACAGTTGAGCCAGGCTACAGCCTCAAGACATGTCCAACCTGTAAAGGTGCGGGGCAGCAGATTCGTGTCATGAATACCTTGTTTGGACCGATTCAACAGGCGGTGACATGTGAAACCTGTCATGGAAAAGGAAAAGTTCCAGAAAAAGCATGTACCATGTGTCATGGAACAGGTGTTCAGCGAAAAGAACAGGCAATCACCGTCAAGATTCCTGCGGGAATTGACGATGGCGCGACAATTCGTTTGCGTGAACGCGGCGAAGCGATTGCAGGTGGTGAACGTGGCGATTTATACGTGAATGTTCGAGTCCGCGCGCACAAGAAGTTTACGCGCGAAGGAGATTTGATCCTCAGTCAAGAGCATATTTCGATGGTTGAAGCTGCACTCGGTACAGAAATTGATATAGAGACAGTTGATGGCATCGTTACGATGAAGATTCCTGCTGGTACACAAAGTGGTACAGACTTTAAGCTATCTGGGCATGGTGTCCCACATTTAAAGGGAAGTGCTCGTGGTCCACATATTGTGACGATTATTGTTGATACACCAACAAAGCTTACGAAAAAGCAAAAAGAAATTCTCGAACAATTCTCAAGTGCAAAAAAACGCGGCATATTCTCCTAGAGCTGATATACTAAAAGTATAAACATAAGAGGAGACGGTTATCGTGTTTGGAATGGTTGTTCTTATTGGTATTGTTGCTCTTGTTGTATGGTTGTCTCGTAGCAACGAAAGAGGTGCTGTCGATAAGCAAAGTCTTTCGTATAGACAAGGCTATTGGGATGGCGTGAGAGCGGCGCAATCGGGTGAGGTTGCCCAACTAGCTGAAGAGGCAGCTGTGACAGAAGCTTCATTGAAAGAGCAGACCGATCTCGGACAAAATCAAGAGGGTATAACGCAAGTACAATCGGTAGTATCAAACAAAGAATCACCG
Source organism: Saccharimonas sp. (SeqCode) (assembly GCA_049293215.1). Taxonomy (GTDB): domain Bacteria; phylum Patescibacteriota; class Saccharimonadia; order Saccharimonadales; family Saccharimonadaceae; genus Saccharimonas. The sequence continues at coordinate 2,089 of JBATSI010000051.1, forward strand.
GGCATGACAATTATTGGAAATGTCGACGAGAATGTATCGTATCAAACAGTGTCAGCTGTGACGCCGACACAGCATCGTGAGAATAACCGCAAAGCAACGATTAATATTGCACTTTATGCAGCGTCGTTGTTGCTTGTTGGAGGAATATTACTGCTCTCCCAAGCAATGGAGCTGACTTCGGAAATACGATTTTCGTTGATATGGCTGATGATAGTGGTATATTATACCGCTGGATTTGTGTTGTACGGACGTGTACCGATAGTGAAGCCGGCTGCTACGGCGTTTGTCGGAACGGCGCTTACGTCTCTCCCATTTGGAGGTGCGAGTCTTAGCATTTTTCTCGGGGTAAGTCCTGCGCTCTGTTGGGCGATAACGTCACTCTTGGGGGCAGGGCTTTTTGTTGCAGCAACGTTACGGCTCAACAGTCAGTTATTGGCATACATTTCTCTCGTGTCTCTCCTTATCTTTAGTGCAAGTATGCCAGCGGTGATGGATGCGCAACTTATTTGGTACTATGTTGTACTGATGGTGTTTGGCGTTATACTGACTACACTTTCGTATCTCTCGCCGAAAATGCCTCGACAATTTATAGCCCCGATTTCTCAGGGAGGCATAGTGGTTGTGCCTGGTGTTGTAGTGATGGCAACAATGACGTATGGGCTTATATCTGAATTAGAATACAGTATGATGCTTTTAGCGGGCACTGCGTATTACATGATTACTGGTATCGTAGAGCAGAAAAGCTCGCGCCGTACGTATGAACTTGTCGCTGCGCGCGTGCTTGCTATCGCGACGCTCGCAAGTTTTGCGTCATATATCTCGGGAGGAGATAGGCTTATCGTGAGCGTAGTGATAAGTCTTGCTGCGTTAATGAGTGTAGCAATCTCTCTATATAGGCTTCCTCCGCACCAGAAGCCAACGCCAACACATCATGAAATTTCGCTATGGATAGGCCTGGGGCTTGCCCTTATGGCACCAATATGGATATGTGGGGATGGGCTTAGTAGTCTTTCGACGACGGCTTTGCAATCGTTTTATGCAGCGGTAAGTGCTGAATATATACTACTCTTGGGTGTTAGCGCCTGGGCGCTATTACGGTTGCGTCGCCTTGAGTGCGGCTATATTGCGACAGTCGTGCTCGCCGTATTGCCATACACCATTGCTGCGCTTCTTTCTAATGACATTGTGCAACGAGCAAGCTGGGCATTTGTCGGCTATCTGATAACTGCAAGTATTGTGATGTTACTGCGTTTTGCCGTATTGAAGCGACGTACGCTTAATGAAAGACAGGCAGCGCTTATATACGGAAGCGTTGGTGCGTGGTTGTGTCTGGCGGCTTTGCAGATAGGAGCTTTGCCGCAGCATGGTCTGCTGTATGGTGCGGCTCTTGCAGGCTATATGGCGGTACTTAGTGGGGTCATCGTATGGCGCGAGCGTCAATCTGTATTTATCCTTGCTGTACAAGCGTTGCTTTTGGCGACTATAGCGCTCATTTGTACTAATCTTCGAGTTGCTCATGAAACAATGCTTATATTACTTGCCTGGATAAATGCAGTAGGAGCGATAGCATATGCAGAGTATCGCTGTGTTCGCAGGGGAAGAGGCGATGACCCTATTCGTTCGTTATTGACACGGAGTACATGGATTTTTGGTGTGTTGATAGCGCTTAGTACGGTTCATCCGGCAGTGTGGCTTCCGGTTGTCGGAGCGCTTTATTATATGACATATCGTGAGTATTCTATGGAATACTTGGGGATAGCAAACGGTGCATCAGTTGGGTTTTTGCTTTTGCTTGGTTCGTGGCTCCATGTATCATGGAACGAAAATCTCACTATTGCTTCGTGGGCGGCGCTTGTTGGTTTTGGCGGTATGTATTGGATGTTTGCTCGACGAAATGCAAGAGCGGCAACGGTTGCGCTTGGCTCTGCAACACTTCCTGCGATTTTGTTCGGGCTAATCGTGTGGGGCAATGATGCCCAGCCATGGCTTACTGTTGTATCATGGCTTGCGCTCGTCATAGCGCTTCATATTTTTGTATATGCCCAACGGTCGAGCAGGCCATTACTGCTTCTGGCGGTTGCTAATGCAAGTATTGTTGCGCTAGGGCTTCTGACTGCGCGGTGGGCTGGACTCAACTTCTTCACTATGGCATCAGTAGTGGCGCTCCTCTCACTCCTTGTATTTTATTATGTATCCCTTGTTATACGACAGAGTGAGATACATAAAGACTGGTCGAGTGTATATTTTTGGAGTGCAATTGGCTGGTCGGTTGTATTGTCGCTCGCGGCATTAGTTGACACGACGCTTTTGGCGGAAACACTTGTCGCAGGTGTGACACTTATCCTTGCGAGCGGTGTGCTTTTTTACGAAGGATCTCGTAGAGAGCCGACAAGGTTGTGGTATTTTGATGCTGCTGCTCTGATCGCTTTGCAAGGCGTGACAGCTATTATCGTCCGTCTTGTCCCAGATGTTCATAGCCTCGTGATATCGCACCTATGGGCGTTGGCTGCAATGGGTGTTGCCGCGCTCTATTGGAAATATCGTACATCAACTGCGTCGGAAACTACAGCACATATTGTTGTTGCATTGCTGATCCTGAGTCTACCGACATTTTCTACTGCACTTTTTGGCGACATGAGAGGTCCAGGCCCTCAGGTACTGGCGCAGATTCTCTTTTTGGCAGAACATGCTGGATTGGTTATTGTCGGGATGATACTAGGGAAGCGGCTTATTGCTTTGTGGGGAGCAGCAGGCGTGACTGCTGCTATCATCTTCCTTCTTTCTGGATACACATACTTACTTTCGATTACAATCGGACTGTTAATCATCGGTGCGGTCGTTTACGCTATAGTACGTGATAACAAAAAGCGTAAGGGGTAGAACTTGTAATAAAAACTAAACTATGATATAATATTACAATGAATAAAGAATCCTCACAAACGATTATTGGCTGCATCGAGACTGTAAACTTTCCTGAGTTTGGATTGAATGACATCCAGGCAAAGGTTGATACGGGTGCATACTCTGGAGCAATCCATGCTGAGGATATCCGTCTTTCTGAGGATGCGCTGACGCTGTTCTTCTCTTTTCCAGAGGGCGGAAAGGACATAGCGACAAAGGACTTTGTCGAGGTAAAGGTGACGTCGGCGTTTGGGCATCAAGAAGTACGCTATGTGGTGAATACAGAGATAGACATTCAAGGAAAAACATACCCTATTCGTATCGGTCTATCTAATAGGGAAAAGATGCGTTTTCCTGTACTACTTGGACGGCGTTTTTTGCGAGAAAATGGTTTTATAGTTGATGTTCGGCTTAATCAAGAGTATGATACCGACGGAGACAGTAAGGAGCTTATGGCATCATGAAAATAGCAATATTGAGTAACGGTCCAGGCAATTATTCGACGAAGCGCCTCAAAGAGGTTGCATTAGCGCGTGGTCACGAGGTGACTATTGTGAAGTATAAGGAATGTTATGCGTCAATCGAAAAGAGTAATCCAACAGTCAGCTATCGAGGTGAAGACTTGCCGCTATTTGACGCAATGATTCCTCGTATTGCAAGTTATATGACACGATACGGTACTGCAATTGTACGACAGCTAGAGTCGCAAGGTGTGTGGACGATCTCAAGTTCGATTGCCATCAATCGATCACGCGATAAACTTCGCTCAACACAGCTTCTTGCGCGCGCTGATGTAGGGATTCCAAAGACAGTATTTAGTCGAAATTCTACAGACATTGACGATCTTATTGAAAAGGTTGGTGGCACGCCAGTTATCATAAAGCTGGCTCGAGGGACACATGGCAATGGTGTTGTGCTTGCTGAGAGTAAAAAAGCAGCCAAATCAGTACTTCAGGCGTTATATCTGTCAAATGAAGATGGAACGAACGTGTTGTTGCAAGAATTTGTCAAAGAATCGGCAGGAACGGATATTCGTGCCTTTGTTGTTGGTTCGCGTGTTGTTGCAAGTATGCAGCGACAAAGTCTTGACGATGATTTTCGTAGCAACCTGCACAAAGGTGGCGAAGGAAGTCCTGTGAAGCTCACTGATGAGGAGCGTAAGATGTGCGTTAAAGCAGCAAAAGCGATGGGGCTGACGCTTGCGGGAGTTGATTTCATGCGTTCTTCACGTGGTCCGCTTGTTCTTGAGGTTAATGCAAGCCCTGGTTTTGGTATCGAGACCGTCACCGGTCGTGATGTCGCGACACCGATTATTGAGTATATTGAGCGCAATGCGAAGCGACGCCACAAAAAGGACAAAGTTGGCGCATAACAGGGTTCATGCTACAATAAAAGCATGACCTTTGCGATCGTTATTGTAGTCTTATTTGTGTTATTATTTTTGCTTGCTTTTATGACAAAGCGTCGATTTGGTGTATTGACATTAGCACTTGCGGCAGGGACGGTCCTTGCGCAACTATGGAGTTCTTCGCTGACGCCATATGTGGCAAGTCTGGGTATTGATATTGTGAAGCCTCCATTGGTTGAGGTAGTTGCTCTTATCTTGACACTATTGCCGTCGTTGATTTTACTCTTTAGTGGTCCAGCGGCACATAAGAAACTTCAACGAATAGGTGGTTCGATCGTTTTTGCGCTATTGGCAGTATTGCTCATGTTTGATTCTCTTAGAAATGCGCTTGTTATTGATAGTGTTGGCGAACAGATCATCCAGTATGTGATGCTCTATAGTCCTATTGCAATAACGATATGCCTTGTACTAGCGATATTTGACGTATTGCAGACACATACGCGACGTAGCGAACCACGAAAGAAATAGCTGTGATAATTGGATGTTTTGTATGGACGTAAACCTACTTATACTTGCGGCAGGCCTGGGCTTGGCGGGCATAGATGTTTTGGGTGCATTAACGATATTGGCCTTGCTGTCTGCTGGCCTTTCAAGGCGAGCAATTGCGCTGTTTGCGGTGGTTGTCTTTTTTATAACAACAGCAATGGGAGTTGTACTTTCGCTGACGCTTGGTGATTTTGTCGATGATCTCGCCCGATTTGCACACAATCTACCCAATGCTGCATGGATAGCTATTGATAGTGTTGTTGTGCTGACGCTTTGGGGGTGGGCGATAAAACGGTGGTATAGACAGAGAAAGCATCAACAGAAGAAAAAAGAAGCGACAGTCAATCGATGGCTTCGATATGGTCCAGTTGTGATCGGTGTTGCATTCTCTATTAGCGCGCTTACTGACCCATCCTTTTTGGCGATAGTCGCTTTGGCTGGACACAACGGCACTCTTGCGACTACGATATGTGCGCATGCTATCTGGGTTGTTGTTAGCCAATTACCATTGTTTGTGCTTGCTGGAGCAGTAGTCGGTAGCCGACATGAGCGGCTTACGGGCTGGTTTCAGGAGATATGGAAAAAATACAGCGAACACATATCTTTGGCTGTGACAATCATCATCGCAGGGGTTGGGCTGGTTTTTGCAGTTGATTTAATATTCTTCATACTAACGCAGCGGTGGTTGTTCTAGCCAAGAAAAAACATCTACGAGTTCGTAGATGTTTTTTCTTGGAGCGAATATATCTAAACGCTAGAACCCATTTTAGCAAAAACCAACAGATAAAAACAGATGTGAAGTGGAAAAAAGAGGACAATTTGCGAAACCAGCCCCGCCGTTAGCTTGCAAAAATCGCAAGCCCGCCCCGACAGACCTGACTTTTACAATTTTTGAGATTTCCCCCGCCGAATTTCTTTTTTTCAGTTGAGAAAAAGTCAGGTCTGTCGGGTCGGCTGCCCACAAGGGCAGAAACGGCGTGGCGTTTGTTTAATTACTCCTTCTAATGTTGTATAATTAGATGGTCTTACTTTTATTACAAATCGGACGCAAATCCTTTGCGGTAATCCGTTAGAAACGGCACCGCATAAACAGAACGGATTATTCCGATTTGTGAATGGAAGTAAGACACCTTGCGGTGTCGTTTTTAATTTGAAGGAGATAAAACACTTATGAGTAAACCAAAACTAATCATCGGAGATATTGCTCTCACCAAGAGCGATAAGATTATCATAATTATCGGTGGTGAAAAAGAGGACGATACTTGGCGGTATTGCTATCAAGAAAGGCTCAACCGAGATGACAATGCAGACAACTATATCAGGGAGTACGAAGTTCAGTCGGTATATCGTAGTGATGAATGGATTGATGTCTAGCAGGGTTATCTTATGAGAAGTATTATTGTCTGGTTCACAAAAACTTTTTCGGCAATCACAATAAAATCGGCAATTATTGCTGGACTTGCGGTCGTTGGGGTCGTGGGAGTGGCGACCGCAATAGTCTTAAATCCAAGTAATGATAGCAAGCCGATTGTGTCAGAAAAGTCTCAAAGCCAAGAAGCAACACAACGACAAGACAAAACAGACGCTCAAGTAGTAAATGAAAACACACCACCGTCCTCAAACACCCCAGAGCAACAACCCGCAAGGACGCAGAGCCCACCGGCAAATAACACACCTAGAGTTAATCCTAGTAGCTTACCCGATAAGTACGGGTGCATACCGCAATCATCAGGCTATCAAGACTGTGTAAAGACTGCCAAACAAAACGAGCTGAACGCTCGTTGCTATGAGCAAGAAAGGTCGGCAAACAGCAAGTATTCTGCGGCGATCGACAACGCCAGAGCTGCCTATAATGCAGTTATGGCAGACTGGGAAAAGGTCAAGGATTTGCCATATTACCAACGACACCCATACGACCAGTATGCTACTGACGCAAAAACAAAACACAATGCGATAAGCAAGCCTGCATATTCAGAATATGTAAGCACGCTCAACTCTATTAGAGGTCAAGGTTGCCAAGTTACGCAATTATACCCTGACTATTCTTGGGCGGGATACTAATGTCATCGCACGATACTGACTACAGTTGGGTCGGTTGGGTTGTTGGCATTGGCATATTTTTGTTAGTAGTTTTTAATCTGTCTGGCTCATCTCAACCACCTAAACTTACATCGGACGAAAAGAGCGATATCGCAGAGCAGATTATCAGTGATATGGAAAGTAAATATGGTGAGCTGGCAGATGTTGCTTCAGAAATGATACAAGGCATAGATGAGCAGTGTGTATGGTTAAGCGACAATATTAGTGAGTCAGTTGGTGAATACTGCGGAGATGCAACGCTTGATAACTATGCTGACTTGAATACGGCTTCGCTTGCTTCCATAAGTTACGATGAAGAAGATGAGATTGAAGATATGATTGACGATATCATCTCTCAGGGAAATTCAAGCTATAATGAGTTGCTGGAAAAAGCGCAGAACTCTAGCGACGCAATCAGCGAGGAGTGTGATTGGCTGTATGACAATATCAGCTCTGGCGTAGGAGATTTTTGCCACGACATAAATAGCAAGTTTGAGGGTGGTGATTTTAGTAGCGATCCATTTTCTGCGTCTGACTATAAGCACCTACATCAAACCAGTAATTAAACAAACGCCACGCCGTTTCTGCCCTTGTGGGCAGCCGACCCGACAGACC
>JBATSI010000052.1:0-29744 GCA_049293215.1 Saccharimonas sp. (SeqCode)
CTCATTAGAGAGATAAAAGACGACACGGTTAATATTGTGACACTAGAAGACCCTGTTGAGTACAAGATGGATGGCGTCAATCAGATACAAGTGAATGCTGATGTTGGTTTGACATTCGCATCGGGACTGCGTAGTATTTTGCGCCAAGACCCGGACATCGTCATGGTGGGAGAGATTCGCGACAGCGAAACGGCAAATCTTGCTGTTCAGGCTGCGTTGACGGGGCATCTTGTGTTTAGTACGCTTCACACAAATTCAGCCGCTGGTGTGCTGCCGCGATTACTTGATATGGAAATTGAGCCATTTCTGATTGCTAGTACGGTGAATACTATTATAGGTCAGCGTCTTGTTCGACGTGTTTCGCCAAAACGCGATGCTTACTGGTCGACGCCCTTGGAGACGAAAAGCATTATAGATACAGTAGGGCATTTGTTACCAAAGACAAAAGAAGAAGTCGCACGTGTATCGGCAGATCTAGGTTACAAAGACTTGCCACTTGCGGGTCAAACCGCTTATACTTTAGTGAAGGGGCGCGATACGCCGGCGACTCCTCGTGGCTATAGTGGTCGTGCCGGATTGTATGAGGTTATGGACGTATCAGAAGAGATACAGCAGCTCATTACAAATCGCTCAACCAGTGCAGAAATTCAGCGAAAAGCGGTAGAGCAGGGTATGGTTACGATGCGCCAAGATGGGTACCTTAAGGCGCTACAGGGAGTGACCACGCTCGAGGAGGTTAATCGTGTTACATCAGATACGGCATAAAGAAAGGAAGTGCTATGGAAAATAAAGAGTTAAGAATTGAAGTATTGCTTGAGGAGGTAGTCCGTAAACGTGCTTCCGACCTTCATATCCAGGTTGGCTTGCCCCCTATGTTGCGAATAGATGGCTCACTGACACCAATAAGCGGATTTAACGCTCTTGATGAAGGGCAGGTCGAAGGATTAATATTTGCTATCCTAGACGAAGACCAACAACAGATTTTACTGAAAGATAAGGAGTTTGACTTTAGCTTTGCCTTTGGCAATCTTGGTCGTTTTCGCGTTAACGCTTTCCATGAGAGAGGCAATCTAGCAGCAGCGCTCCGCCTCATTCCAAACGAAATTAAGTCTGTAACAGAGTTGGGTATGCCGCCAGTTGTCATGGGCTTTGCGGACTATCCACGAGGCCTTGTGCTTGTAACCGGACCAACTGGTTCTGGAAAATCTACGACGCTTGCTGCGCTTGTCGACAAGATCAATAGCGAAAAAGCTCAGCATATTATTACAATTGAAGATCCGATTGAATTTACGCACAAAAGCAAAAAGTCGGTCGTCGTGCAGCGAGAGGTCCACTATGATACATATAGTTTCTCGGCCGCACTTCGCTCCAGCCTTCGCCAGGATCCTGACGTTGTCCTTATTGGTGAGATGCGCGATCTTGAGACTATTAGTGCTGCGATTACCATCGCAGAGACGGGTCACTTAGTGTTTGCAACACTTCACACCAATAGTGCGGCACAGAGTATTGATCGTATGATTGACGTTTTCCCACCGCACCAGCAACCGCAAATCAGAGCCCAGCTTGCAAATATTCTTATGGCAATTTGTTCGCAGCGACTTGTACCCGCAATAGGTGGCGGCCGCGTTGTTGCCGCTGAGGTACTGATTGCAAATCCAGCGGTCCGAAATGTGATTCGTGAAGGCAAAAGCCATCAATTGGATGCCATTATTCAGACAGGTGCAGACCAAGGTATGCAAACAATGGACCGCACACTGGTGAACTTAGTACAGAGTGGTACAGTGACCTACGACAACGCGCGCGAATTTGCCGTCGACCTAACTGAATTTGAGAGATTAATGAGAGGGTAGTAGGGAGCAAATGAAGAAATATACATACGAGGCGCGAGACAAAAGCTCTGATAAAGTCGTAAAATCAATTGTTCAGGCGGAGTCGGAGATGTCTGCTGCAAAAGTGCTTACTGAACAGGGTTTTTTGCCGCTCAGTATTAAAGAGGTAGACGAAAGTGGTGGTTTTCTAGGAAAATTTAACAACCGCATAAAAACAAAAGATCGCATTGTATTTACTCGCCAGCTAGCGACACTTATTGGGGCAGGACTCCCTCTATCTCAGAGTCTTCGTACGGTACTCGACCAGACAGAGAATAAAAAAATGCAAGAGATTGTACAAGAGATAATTGCTGACGTAGAGGGTGGCCGTCAACTATCTGAGGCATTTGGGAAACATCCAGAAGTGTTTGACAAGATATTTCTTTCTCTTGTAACGGCAGGAGAGGCTTCTGGTACACTCGATGATGCGCTTCGACGTATTGCTGCGCAGCAAGAAAAAGATGCCGCAATGATGAGTAAGATTAAGGGAGCAATGGTCTATCCTGCGATTGTGCTGTTTGTTATCTTTGGCGTCATGATCTTCATGCTAGTTACTGTTGTTCCGCAGGTTGAGAACCTCTACAGTGACATGAACAAGTCCTTGCCGTTATTGACACAAATTTTGATAAATGTCTCAAACTTTATTACCAAGTTTTGGTGGCTAGTCCTCGTTGTAATTGGCTTTGCTAGTTACTTTATTCGACAGTACAGCAAGACAGAAGCAGGTATAAAAACGCTTGCCGCGTTTAAGCTCAATGTTCCACTATTTAGCGGGATGTTCCGAAAGCTCTATATGGCTCGATTTGCTCGTACTGGACAAACGCTCCTTGCGACAGGTGTGCCGATGCTTGATATGCTCGATATCACTGCCACTGGCGTCAATAATGTCATCATTGAAAAGTCGATTCGACGCGCCGCCGACAAGGTAAAGGGTGGTAAAGCATTGTCTGTTGCATTACACAATGAAGACTATATCTTGCCGATGATACCTCAAATGATCAAGATTGGAGAACAGTCAGGTAAGATTGATGAGATGATGGGCAAGACGGCTCAAGTATATGAGGATGAGCTCGATGAAGAAATAAAGAATATCTCCACAGCGATCGAACCAGTCCTGATGGTGGTGCTGGCTATCTTCGCCGGTGGTATGGTAGGAGCGATTCTCTTTCCGATCTATAGTCTTGTGGGCAGTATTCACTAGATACTAGACAAGATGCAAAAGATGAGATATCATAACAAGTAGCATAAGCTCGTTCATAAGAAAGGTGGAAAAGTAACTATGAGCAAACAACAACTAAAAGAACGTGGATTTACCATTATCGAGGTGGTCTTGGTGCTTGCTATTGCAGCCTTGATTTTCTTGATGGTGTTTGTCGCCCTTCCTGCATTGCAGCGAAGTCAGCGAGATATGGCGCGAAAGAATGATGCCGATACAATTGCATCAGCGGCACAGCAGATACTATCAAATAACAAGGGTGATGCAAGCAAGGTGACAACCGCGAACATTCAATCCTATATTGGATCTGGCAACGACAGTTCTCTCTCTAATCTGTCTAAGGATCAAATTACTGCGCAAAAATATTCTAACACTGTTACGGTGACGGCTCAGACTTTAGTGGAAAATGGTGGTGCTATAGTTGTTGTTGGCGGAAAATGTGGTGACAGCGCGACAACTTCGACAATAACGAAGGGTTCGAGTAAATCAATAGTTGTTGCTATCGGTGTTGAGGCCGGTGGAACGCCTGTGACATATTGTGTAGGCTCATAGTAGCTGAGATCTCATCGTAGACTTGTAAAACGGTATCTATTACGGATACCGTTTTATCATTAGGTGAAACATTGTTTATAGTGATACAATAAGCATTATGGAAATGCAGATCGTTATTGGTGGTATGCTTGTCATTTTGGGCGCGGTTTTAGGAAGTTTTGCTGGTGCTCAGGTATGGCGTTTACGAGCGAGGCAACTAGAAGAAGACAAAAATGCTGGTGAGAGCTACGACAAAAAGGAGTATGCCCGTCTTAAGATCCTCATAGGACGCAAGCAGAAGGACGATCGATCATTGTGTCTACATTGCAAGCACACACTTGCATGGTACGATCTTATACCCATTGTGAGCTGGCTAGCTACCAAGGGGAAATGCAGATATTGCAAGAGGTCAATTGGATACTTTGAGCCAACCATGGAGATTGTAATGGCTCTTTTCTCTATCGTATCGTATATATTATGGCCATGGGATATATCTGGAACATGGCCGCTATTTATCGTATGGATGGTGGCAGGTGTTACCTTGTTGATCATGGCTGCATATGACGCTAAGTGGCAACTGCTGCCCGATATAGCAAACTATGCCTTTATAGGGCTATCGGTCGCCTTCATTCTATTGCGCGTGTATTTTGTAGGAGACGTCTCTACGCTGTCACTTGTGGGCTCGCTTGCAATGCTTGCCGGACTATACCTGGCGTTATTTATGATATCTCGTGGCGCATGGATTGGCTTCGGTGATGTAAAGCTATGCATTGGACTGGCGCTCTTTCTCGCCGACTGGAAACTAGCGTTTCTTGCGCTTTTCCTTGCTAATCTATTGGGATGCTTTATGGTGATTCCAGGTCTTCTTAGCAAAAAGCTCACAGCATCATCACAGGTTGCTTTCGGTCCGCTTCTTATGGCGGGCATGGTTATTAGCTTTCTATTAGGATCCTATATTCTTGAACTTCTTATGGGATTTTCTATTGTCTAGCCTGTAGTATTCATACTGCATATGCTATACTTTATAGTATATGAAGACTCTGTCACATCGTGGTTTTACTCTTATTGAAGTGATGTTATTTTTGGCGATTAGTGGCATGATGGCGGTTGGACTATTAGCAACAGTAGGCGCAAATATAAACGCGCAACGATATCGCGACGCAACCACATCGCTTGTGACGTACCTACAAAGTGAGTATGATAAGGCGGTAAACGTTCAAAATGATAGACCAAACACGATGGCATGTTCGGACACTACTATCAGCGAGACCGGTTCAGGGCAGGCCCGAGGAACAAGCGAATGTGTTATCATAGGGCGTTTTATTACGACAGAGGGCGGGAGGACATTTACGTCTCGTCCAGTATATGCAGCAACGGGAACGATTACAGCGACAAGCAGCGATACCGATAGGACAGCAATAAACAAAACAAGCCCATTTATCTCTTCAATTTCGAGCGAGAAATTAACGTACACAACAGAGTGGCAGACACAGGTTGTTGCACCACACACCAATAATGTATATAATCCATCTATTCTGATTGTTCGCTCACCACTAAGTGGAGCTTTGAAAACATATGTTGGAGCTGGCAACTCATTATCAAGCGTTATGACAGACGCCAATGACATGGCACGACAGGCTGATCGGAACCTATGTATTAATCCTGATGGACTTATTTTTAGTGGTCGGGGCGGGGCGGTCATAATAAATAATATTGGTTCTGGAAGTGGCGTGAAGTCAATAAACACAGGGTCGGGCGCATGCTAATTGACAAAAGACGGTTTACGAGAGGAGATACCATTATTGAAGTAATGCTCGCCTTTGTTGTGTTTAGTATGACGATTGTCGGTGCATTTTCGTTAATGAATCGTGGTATTGCTATTGCTCAGCGATCTTTGGAGATGACACAAGTTCGGCAGCAAATAGATTCTCAGATATTACTTCTCAAGTATGCTCAGAAAAATCCTACACTATGGGCGTCGGTAAAAAACAAGATTACAGCAGCAGGGTCGGTCGTAACGCTCTCGTCTATGCAGGATAAATGCCCATTGGTTGAGGACCTAGTAACAAAAAAAGCCTTCTTCATGAATAGAGCTTCGAGCGGTGTTGCGCTTGAATCAATCTCCGGATCGAATTATACGGCCGCAAACACATATAGCAAAGTAAATTTTGATATAGTGGGCGGCAAAGCAGAGGGTATATTTGTGCAGATCGCCCAAGCTGAGAATGCGAGCGGTACTACTAATCGGGCATATGACATATATGTAAATGCGTGCTGGGAGAGTATCGGTACAAATATTCCCATGACAACTGGTACGGTAGTGAGGTTGTATGATGCAGGTGCGTAAAGGATTCACGCTTATTGAGCTGTTGCTTGCTATGACGGCACTATCTGTGCTGCTTATTGCCGTTGCAACAACAACCATGCAGATGATTGATTTGTATTCAAAGGGTATCACCTTGCGGTCGGTTAATCAGGCGGGGCGAGATGTCTCTGATATGATAAAAAGAGACGCGCTTTCTGCTGTAAACGGTGTAAAATATGTTTCTCCTGCGGATGGCGGTGGATTAGGTCGTCTATGTATGGGTTCTCGGTCGTATATATGGAGCGAAAACACAGCGTTGCAAGCTGGTACTGCTGCGAGATACAAACTTGCAAGTGGTGCGAGCGGGGATATGATTGTCCTTGCGCGTGTTATTGATTCTGGTGGGCAATATTGTGCAGGAGCTGGTGCGCGTACACTAGTTGTTGAAGCAGCAAAGGCAACGGAATTATTAGGTGCTCGTGATAGTGATTTGGCAATTTATGGTTCGAATAGTTTTAAGCCAACAAGAATTACAGCCGCAAGCGACGAGGTGAACCCTATATCGTCGATCTCCTTTACTATAGGCACAAACGAAGCGGGTGTTATAGATACCGCGAGTCAGACGTGTAAACCACCAACAGATGATGCGTCAAACTATGAGTTCTGCGCAATAAATAAATTTGATATGTTGATACAAGGGTAAGGAGTAATATGAAAAGACGCACACAACAATCAGGTATGGTGGCTATATTTGTTGTTATATTTTCGACTATTCTTGTCGCAATTATTACGGTTAGTTTTTTGAGAAGTATGATTCAGGAGGAAAAACAAGCATCAAACAATAATCTTTCGCAAAGCGCCTACGACTCAGCTGTTACTGGTGTAGAGGACGGTAAGCGCGTGATTCGTGCTGCGCTTCAAGCAACGGGCACCGCTCAACAAAAGGCGAAGAACGCCATAGACAATAAATCATGTTCAACGATAGCTGATGCAGGCATTGTGGCGATGGGTAGTGAGACCCAGATAAAGAGTAATGGCGGAGTATCGTTACAGAATCAGGCATATACCTGTGTAAAGATAACAATGAATACAAACGATGTTATTCTGAATCTCACGGAAGGTGAATCAGTTGTTGTTCCACTGAAGGCGATGAGCTCGTTCAATACTATTGATATACAGTGGATGCATCGCAACAATAGCGATGGTGGAACGGCATATATTGGTGGCGAGGCAACGGATTTAGCAGCACCAACCAGTGGTAACTACGATAAGCTGCCTGCAAAGGCTGATTGGAATATAGCAGCAGCTTCGCTTCTACGAGTGCAATCGATTCTTCCTACTGAGTCCTCAGTCTCACTTAACGATCTTGACTCTTCAGTGGTTACGACTAACTTCTTGCGTCCAGCAGCTGCTACTTCAACGGCGCCCCCATTTAATATCAACCTTGCTTCTATGCGTGCAACAAGCACAAATACTGTAACGAGTCTCAATGCGATCGCGTGTTCGACGACTAAGTACAAAAACGGAAATTATGCGTGCAATGCGCGATTGAGTAAGCCTGACTCTGCGATGGTGCCGAGTGGGTCAAACGTAGCGTATCTACGATTGACAAGCCTATATCGCGATACATCTGTAAAGATTACCCTAGCAAAAGACAATAGCGGATCAAGCACAAGCATAGTGCAATTCGATGGCGTGCAACCAGAGATAGATTCGACGGGAAGAGCCGATGACGTCTTTCGTCGCATACGAAGTCGCGTAAATGTTGGATTCAACGGCTTCACGTTCCCAGAATACGCGGTAGATATTTCAGGAAACTTATGCAAGAATTTCTATGTAACGCCAGATGTTGCAGATACTATCGGCGAATCGTGTACACCGTAGAGATCAGCTTATCTGTCGCTATGAAACTTATTGAAAACATCACGAAGATGGCTGTCGGTAACGTGTGTATATATCTGAGTGGTACTAATATTACTATGGCCAAGCATTGACTGTACACTTCGTAAATCTGCGCCGTTCATAAGTAGATCAGTGGCGAAACTATGCCTCATGGTATGAGGGCTTACGTGTTTTGTGATTCCTGCAAGACGAGCATACTTTGAGATGATCGCTTGTATGCTTCTGGGTGTAAGACGCCGAAAATCTCCGGTGTTCGTGGGGCTGCCATGATTGCGGCTATAGTTAATAAATAAAGGGTCGAGAGAGTCTGTTCTAGCTGATACATATGTTTGTATACACTCCGCCGCTGTCTCACTAACAAACACCGGCCGGTCCTTTTGTCCTTTTCCTCGTACCATAAATTCTCTTCGTTTCAAGTTGATATGGTCTCGGTTGAGGTTTATAAGCTCTGAAACACGTAAGCCACTAGAGAAGAGAAGTTCGATAATAGCTCTATCTCGTAAGCTTTGCTCTTTTCCGTCATCTGGTATTGCGGCAATAAGACGCTCGACTTCCTCAAAGTGAAGAAAGGTAACTTGACGCCGATGAGTCTTTGGTAGTTCTATTTTGTTTGGAGCAAGGCTTACGATATCTCTTTTAGAGAGATAGTCCAAGAAGCCTCTGAGCGCAATGAGGTAGTAGCTTTGTGTCAAAACCGATAGCTCATCTCCTTTGTCACTGATATAGCGATTTAACCAGAGACGATATTTTCTAATAAGTTCACTAGTGATTTGGTCAACAGTAAGCTCGTCTCCAGCGAACTCAATAAAGCGCTCAAGGTAGCGTCGATAGCTCTCGGAAGTTCTTGGTGCGCGACCACGCTCAACTTCTAGATATTCGATAAAATCAACGATAAGGTCAGACATATAGTATTTAGCCATATACTCCTAGTATAGACGAAATAGACGATAGGTAAAGCGGTAATAGTGAATAAAAAATTTGTTCAACAAAATAATTCTATTTAGAATAGAGAAGGAGTATAATAACACTAAAGAGTAAGTATTAGGGAGTGATCGTATGAGCAATGAGCATCTAGTACAAAAAACATTAGTTGTATTTAAACCCGACTCGGTCCAGCGTGGAATTGTCGGTGAAATATTAACTCGTTTTGAACGTGTAGGTTTAAAGATAGTTGCGGTGAAGATGATTTCGCCTACAAGAGAGCACTATTACAAACACTACGAAGAAATCGGAAAGATGGTCTCACGGCGTGGAGAGCATGCCTTTGGTGTGACGCTAGATTTTATGCTAACTGGTCCTGTCATTGCAATGGTATTTGAAGGAGTTGAGGCGGTTAAGCTAGTAAGGAAACTTGTAGGCCCAACAGAGCCGATGGCGGCAGAGATGGGGACAATAAGAGGTGATTATTCTCATATGAGTTTTGGTTATGCAGACGAAGAAGATAAGGGTATTCCAAATCTTATCCATGCCTCTGGTAATGTTGAAGAGGCGGGTAAAGAAATCAGTCATTGGTTTACTGATGAAGAAATATATGAATATCATACGCTTCACGAGAAATTTACACGTTAACGTGACAAGATTTGCGCAAGGGTGATAGATATACCGTATAATGGGTGTATGAGCCCCGGTAGCTCAACTGGATAGAGCAGATCCGTCCTAAGGATAAGGTTGTAGGTTCGACTCCTGTCCGGGGTACCAAGGAGAAGTATGGTACACAAAGATAAAGAGACAGAAAAAGCATTTATAGGGCAGCGAGATGACGAAAGATTGCTATTTGTGTTTCGACGTCACATCATTGCTATGCGCAAAGGGTTTTATATGCTGCTTATTCCTCTTGCGATTACGTCGATACCTCCATTAATTTGGCAAAGTGATCTTGAGCTATTTTTACTTCCCATAGGTGGTCTTATTTTTGGTATTATTGGGTTTCTTTATCACTTTCTTATGTGGCGATACACGTATTATATTGTTACGAACCAGCGTATTCGCCAGGTAACGCAGAAGGGATTCTTTGGAACCGATGTTGTCGAGTTGAGTCTATCAAAAATTCAAAACATTAGCTATAATATACCAGGGTTCTCGGGAGAGATCTTCAAATTTGGTACGATCGTTATCCAAACCTTTGTAGGAGACTTGGTAATACGAAACGTTGATCATCCTGAAAGAATCTACAATCTATTGCAAGATGCGGTAAACCTTGCAGTGAAACAACAGTCACCACAAGGAGTATATGAAGAAGCCAACAATTAATCTCAAAAATTTGCGAAAAAGCAAGAAAACAAGTAATAAGTTTGAACGTATCACAAATGAGACGGTTGCTGAACATCGTGAAAAAATTCTGGCTGGAGGGCGAAGATTTAAGTATCCCATTCAATATTCACGACGTAAGTTGGTGATAAACGCTATTATTGTTGCTATTGCCGCGCTTATTGTACTTGTCGCTATTGCGTGGCAACAGTTGTATGTGGCGCAAAATTCGAGCAATCTTTTTTATAGGTTGACTCAAATTTTTCCTGTTCCAGTGGCAATGATAGATGGGGAGTCGGTGAAATATAGTGACTACCTTATGCAATACAGGGGGTCTGAGTACTATTTAAACAAAAACGATGAAGTTAATCTTGATACAGATGATGGTAAGGCGCAGTTAAATTATATAAAAAGACAATCACTTGACCAAGCAATAACAGATGCTTATGCTGCAAAGATTGCCCGTACAAAGGGCATCACTGTTAGCGAGAAAGATATTGACGCAGTAATAGAGCAGCAAAGAAATACAGCAAACGGGAGAATTACTCAGGAGACTTACGATGCATCTTCTCGTATGATGTATGACTGGTCACCTGCTGAGTATAGGCAAGCTTTGCGAAGGAGCATTCTTCAGTCAAAGGTGGCATTTGCTGTTGATACCACTGCTCATCAACAGCAAGAGAAGGCTAGCGAACTTATTTCTCAAGGAGAAAATGACTTTACGAAGATCGCAGCTCAATTGGGCGGATCTGATAGTAAAAAAATACAAGTAGGCGATACGGGCATGATAAACCAAACAAGCACGTTTAATGGATTGAGTGTTTCGTCGGAAGTGTCAAGGCTGGAGATTGGTAAAACGTCTGGTGTGCTGAAAAGCGCCAATGATAGTGGCTACTACTTTGTCAAAGTGACAGAAAAGACAGATACAAAAGTTCGTTTTTCGTATCTCTACATACCACTGACAGAATTACAGAGTCAGATTAGTGACTTAAAAAAAGAAGGAAAAGTAAAAGAATTTATTGCTATCCAAAGCTAGAAGGTGAAATGAACAAAAGGAGGTATTAAATGTATCAAGTTCCAAAATTGCCCTATGAGTATAACGCGTTGGCCCCAGTTATCAGCGAGGAAATCATGCGGCTGCATCACGACAAGCATCACCAAGCATATGTAGATAAGCTAAATAAGACGCTTGAATCGTTACCTACAGAGCAGAGTCAGCAATCGCTGGAGACGCTTCTGGAGAATATAGATAGTCTGCCCGATGCTGCTCGAAAAAGTATTCGAAATAACGGTGGAGGGCACTACAATCATTCATTATTCTGGCAATGGCTAACGCCTGAAGCCGGTCAGGCGCCTAGTGCTGAATTAGAAGCAGCAATTGTTCGCAGATGGGGCTCTTTTGACGATTTCAAGAAAGAATTCTCTATACAAGCGGGAGCGTTGTTCGGCAGTGGATGGGTGTGGCTCTTGCCAGATATGGAAATTGTATCAACGTCAAACCAAGATAATCCACTCATATCAAACGGAATCGCGCCTATACTGGGACTTGATGTCTGGGAACATGCATACTATCTTGACTACAAGAACGAGCGTCCTCGCTATATTGAAAACTGGTGGAATATTGTCAATTGGAGTGTTGTCTCGGCTCAATTCTCACGCAGTATGAAATAACGCACATTTCAAAGAAAAAAGCCTATCACAATGATAGGCTTTTTTCTTTGGCGCGCTCGACCGGATTCGAACCGGCGATCTTCTCCGTGACAGGGAGACGTGATAGGCCAACTTCACTACGAGCGCAAATCGTCTATAGCATAGTATCAGTTTTACGGAAAAATCGCAACAGGTAAGATGCTTTTCTTTTAACGTTAGTTCATCTATAATGGAGTAAGCTCTTGAGTATGCCGCTGTAGCTCAGCTGGTAGAGCGGCGCTTTCGTAAAGCGTAGGTCACCGGTTCAAATCCGGTCAGCGGCTCCATAAAGTTATGATAAAAGAATCTACACAAGCATCTATCAAAAGAATTGCGATCGATCGCCCATTTTTGGCGACAATAGCCCTAGTCCTGATGACGGGCATTGTATACCTCTTTGTTGTGGCATTGTCGCTACAAACCCGCGACGTTCAGGTGTATGTACACTATACGGCCTTTGGCGAAGCGCACTTTTATAAAGATCATTGGCAGTATTTTCTAGGTTTTATTCCATTTGGTATCATTGTCACATTGGTTCACCTCGTATTAATGATAAAGCTTCATAGCCTTGGTCGGCGCCAGACGGCGTTCTTTGTCGGAGCATCAGCGATTGTTGTACTTGTCATCGCTTTGTTCTATATACTTTCTATAATGCGTCTTGCGTATCAATAATATGAATGACTTAGAGCTGCCTTTAGGGAAAAGAACAAGACTGTATCGTTTTTTTGAGATTGTACCGGCGGCACTGAGCTATGGCATGATCATTCTTTTAGTGATATTGTCTCTCATCAACCCGTTTATTGCCTCAATCTACTTATTGGCACTTGTTATAAGTATGCTCGTGAAAGCTGTCGGTATTGCATATAGAACTATAGTAGGCCATAAAACGATGGTGAGGGCAGAGCAGGTAGATTGGCATCAACGTTTACAAGATTTGGAGGATCCTAGTGAGAGCTATGCGAGGATTGTCAGAAGCTCTTCGAAAGAGATATTTTATAAAAGACACAAAGAGAATGTGCGGCTCATAGCGGCAGATGCTTCAGAATTCCCCAAGCCTTCACACCTATTTCACGCAGTAATAGTAGCTGCTTATAATGAATCGTATGAAATACTACAAAAGACCGTAGAATCTGTAAAGAACACAACGTATGACAACAGTCGCATCATCTTTATTCTTGCATATGAAGAGCGTGGGGGCGCATCAATTGCGAAAACAGCAGCGCGTTTAGAGAAGCGATATAAAGATACATTCTATACCTTTCAGACGGTGATGCACCCAAAAGATATGCCGCATGAAGTAGTCGGAAAGGGTGGTAATATAACGTTTGCAGCGAGACACTTGCAAAAATACTGCGATCAGCAACACATTGCCTACAATGATGTCATTATTACAACGCTGGACAGTGATAACCGTCCATATCGAAGCTACTTTGATTATGTTGCCTATGAGTACATTGTTCATCCAGAAAGAAAGAGACTCTCATATCAGCCAATAGCTCTTTATTTTGGTAACATTTGGGATGCACCTGCACCGATGCGTGTCGTTGCGACGAGCAACTCCTTCTGGACGGTCATTAGCAGCATGCGACCACATACACTTCGTAATTTTGCAGCACATTCTCAGCCAATGGACGCTCTTGTTGAAATGAACTTTTGGAGCACTCGTACCATTGTTGAAGATGGGCATCAGTATTGGCGAAGCTACTTTTATTTTGCTGGTGATTATAGTGTATTGCCCATACATGTCCCTGTTTATCAAGATGCCGTGATGGCTGATACGTATTGGGGTACCATCGTTGCGCAGTTTAAGCAGTTGCGGCGCTGGGGGTATGGCGCCTCTGATGTTCCATATGTAGCCACGCGATTGTTTACAAAACATCGAAATGTACCATTTTTTGAAGGATTAGCACGGTTTATCCGTTTGCTTGATGGTCATATAACCCTTGCGGCAATGGCGTTAATAGTTACATTTGGCGGCTGGGTACCACTGCTTATAAATACACAAGCGTCTCGCATCTACGCGGTCCATATGCTGCCAGAGGCTGTCAGTAATATTCAGCGGGTTGCCATGATTGGAATCTTTATTACTATTCTTCTCATGTTAAAGATGCTTCCTCCTAGACCAAAGCGCTACAAACGTCGGCGTACTTTAGGCATGGTGGCGCAATGGATTCTTATGCCAGTTACTTCGATCTGCTTTAGTTCGGTAGGGGCATTCAACGCGCAGACACACCTAGCACTTGGACGCTATCTTGATAAATTTGATGTCACAGCAAAGGCGACGGCTCGTTCTCGCGATGAGGCGAAGAAGCGAGCGAAAGCTGCAAAAACTCGCGCTAACACTCACTAAACTACGTGTTTAATGGCGGCTATCGTCTAAGAGCGTAAGATAGAACTTATTGAGCTCGAAGGCGAAGTTCGCGTTTATTATCACTCCAACTAACATTATACTCAAAGGCTAGGGGAAGCTGAGCTAACTTTGATTGAACATTTGTTGTTGTGCGTTGAGATTTACTCATGTAATCAACTATAGCATAAACACTATTAAAAGTCAACTACGAAGATGATACAGCGTATATCACAGGGCGAATAAAATATTCATATTTATAAAAAAATTCATGTGGAAAACCTGTGACTAAAATTTACACAAGTAAATAGGGAAGACTTCATATATAACACTACAGAGTAATAAAATAAAAAAGTGTAATAAAAAAGAGCGCAAAACGCTCTCATCTACAAATAAAGTATCACTTTGTTTTTGGTGGGCGTGAAGGGACTTGAACCCCTGACCTCTTCCACGTCAAGGAAGCGCTACTAGCCAACTGAGCTACACGCCCATTATTCGTTTGTGAATACTGGTGCATATGTAATTATAGCGCAAGAAAGAATTTTCTCAAAGAGGGACTTGCGTAATGTGGGGAGTATTATATAATGAAAGATAGCTATGATTCGGATTAACCACCCGATGAGCCGTGGGAGCAGCCAAGCAGACGCACGTAAACAGGATGCTGGGAATAGTAATAGCCAAGGTGGAACCTCCTGAGGATACTTGGGACCAAGGCACGCACGTAGTTTACGTTATGCGTGCTTTTGTAATTTTAAAAAGCAAAAATGCTTTATAAGGAAAGGGTTCACTATGAACGAGCAGCAAGTGTATGCGATGCGACATAGTCTTGCGCACATTACTGCGCAGGCAGTACAACATTTATGGCCAGAGGCTAAGTTTGGCGTTGGTCCAGTCGTTGATGACGGATTTTATTATGATATTGATCTTGGAGATATCACCATATCACAAGATGACTTTAAAAAGATAGAAAAACAAATGCACTCAATCATTGCAAAGGACTATAGTTTTGAAAGAAAAGATGTGCCTATAGATGAAGCGATCGCGTGGGCAAAAGAAAAGAAGCAGCCCTACAAAGAAGAGCTCCTTAATGACCTACGCCGTACAGGCACGACTGTAGCGAAAGATCTTGATAGTAATGAGTTAGGTCTTGCAGTAAGTGGTGATGCTGCAGTTGACACGGTATCCTTTTATACAGATGGTGATTTTACCGACCTGTGTCGCGGTCCTCATGTAGAGAGTACAGGGAAAGTTGGAGCATTTAAGCTAATGCGCGTTGCCGGAGCTTATTGGAGGGGTAATGAGAATAATCCACAGATGCAGCGCTTGTATGGTGTCGCGTTTGCTACGCAGGCTGAACTAGATGACTATCTTACAATGCTTGAGGAAGCGAAAAAACGCGATCATCGTAAACTCGGTAAAGAGCTTGATTTATATACCATGTCACCACTTGTAGGAGTAGGGTTGCCGCTCTTTACTCCACGAGGAACAATTTTGCGCGACAAGGCTGCGCAGTTATCAAACGAGTTACGCGAAAAGCACGGATTTACAAAAGTATGGACGCCACATATTACAAAGAAGGATCTTTATGAGGCTTCGGGGCATTGGGCGAAGTTTGGTGATGAACTATTTTTAGTTACTAGCCAAGAGACAAGTGACAAGATGGCGTTAAAACCAATGAATTGTCCACACCACACGCAGATTTTTGCATCGAAGCCTCGCAGCTATCGCGACATGCCAGTGCGTTATTTGGAGACGACAACAGACTATCGAGATGAAAAAACTGGTGAATTGGGTGGACTAAGTCGTGTCCGTTCTCTCACGCAGGACGATAGCCATGTATTCTGTCGATCTGATCAGATCGAACAGGAGATTAATAGTCTGCTAGGATGTGCACAAGAGCTATATGATATCGTTGGGATGAAATTGCGTGTTCGCTTGAGTTATCGTGGCGAAGGCGAAGGGTATTTAGGTGATTTAAGTCTTTGGGAGTCGGCGCAAAGACAATTAAAGGCTGCAGTCGTTGCGAAGAATCTTGATTATTTCGAGCAAGACGGTGAAGCTGCTTTTTATGGACCAAAGATAGACTTTATGGCGACGGATGCTATTAACCGAGAACATCAGGTTGCAACGGTCCAACTCGACTTCGTTCAGCCAGAACGCTTTGGGCTTGAGTATGCCAATAGCGAGGGTGTTATGGAGCGCCCTGTAATGATTCACAGCGCCTTACTTGGGTCGATTGAGCGTTTCTTGAGTGTCTTTATAGAGCATACGGGTGGGTGGTTTCCTTTCTGGATTGCTCCAGAGCAAGTCCGTATATTGACGATCAATGATGCCGTAGGTGATTATGTTGATAAAATTAGGACTGTGCTTGATACCGTTGTTCTTATGGAGCCTATTAAGTACAACGAGCTACGGTATAGTGTCGACGATCGCAATGAAAGCTTAGGGAAGAAAATCCGCGAAGCAGCTAGCTGGAAAATACCACTTCAGATAATTGTTGGGCCTAAAGATCGCGACAGTCAAGAAATAAGTATCCGCACAAGGAGTGGTGAAGAGAAGATTTCCATAAGTGATTTAGCAGGCTATTTGAAAAGTCTTTAGAAATTTATATGATCAATAGTTCTGCCATTCTAAGTTTTCGTGATAGAGTGTATATACTCATGGCTCAACTTCCTGCAGATAAAGTAACGACATATGGTGATATAGCTGGACTTGCTGGTCACGCCTATGCTGCACGCGTCGTAGGAACCATTGCGCATGGTGGGCCAGCAAGCTTACCGTGGCATCGTCTTGTTAATGCAAAGGGCGCATTAGCTGTCGGTTTCCCAGGAGGACAAGATGTCCAGCGTCAGTTGCTGGAGCAGGATGGTATTCCATGCACGGAATCCCATGTACAGGATTTTTTGGAGAGACGATGGCGTCCGAATCTTTAAATATCAGAAGACCAACTATTGTAATTGTTGGACCAACAGCAAGTGGGAAGACGGCGTTAGCCATAGAACTTGCCAAAAAACACAATGGAGAAATCATCTGTGCTGATTCTCGTACGGTTTATAAAGGCTTAGATATTGGTACGGCGAAGCCGACAAAACGAGAGCGGTCTACTGTTCAGCATTGGGGTATAGACCTTGTGCAGCCTGGAGAGCTATTTACTGTCGCTGATTTTCAAAGGTACACTTTAAGCAAAATGAGTGAGATCTATGGTCGAAAACATATACCTTTTTTAGTGGGTGGTACGGGCTTGTATGTAGATTCAGTGGTGTACGATTTTCGGTTTCCGCCAAGAAACGAAAAGCTGTTGCGCAGCCTTCAAGATAAAACACTGGAAGAATTAATCAAATATTGTGAAAAAAACAATGTACCATTACCAAATAACTATAAGAACAGGAGACATCTTATTAGTGCAATACTTCGAAAAGGAGTTGATTTAAAGAGAAGTGTGAAACCACAAGATGGAATGATTGTAGTAGGAATTGCAACAGATAAAGAAGTACTTCGAACAAGAATCATAGAGAGGGCTGAACAAATATTTTCGAGTAATGTTGTAGAAGAAACTATAAAAGTAGTAGAACGGTATGGTTGGGAAGGTGAGGCTCTTACGGGCAATATTTACCCTATTATCAAAAAACTTCTGGCAAAGGACATAACAATAGAGCAGGCAAAGCAGGATTTTTGTACTGCCGATTGGAGGCTTGCAAAAAGACAAATGACATGGCTGCGCCGAGATAAAAACATTAAATGGTTAGAGCGAGAAGATGCGTATACTTATCTTGATCGACGGCTCGCGTTGGTGAATAAAATGTGATATCATAAACTAAGTTGGAGTATAAATGATAGATTCGCTATTTGGTTCAAAAACACGAGTAAAACTACTACACCTTTTTCTGAACAATCCAGGAAAGTCGTTCTATGTGCGAGAGATTACAAGGCTCATAAATGAGCAAATAAATTCCGTACGCCGTGAGCTTCTTAATATGCTAGAGGTAGGGGTTATTACTAGTGATAGCGCGGATAACAAGCTTTACTACGAGGTCGATCAACGTTATGAGTATTATTTGCCATTACGAGCAATTTTTGCAGATCAGAAGGTGGTTGCTACGAAAACGAAAACATCTCGACGTCCTCTATGGAAAGATGATCTTGTTGCTTTACCTCGACTAAGAGTGGCGGTCTGTTCGGGAATTTTAGTAAAGGGTTCAGCGAGTCCGATTGATTTATTGATTGTTGGAAATGTTCCACCGGTCAAGACGAAGCAGATTGTTGCTACTATTGAGAATCAAGAGGGTAGAGAGCTGACCTATAGCGTATTGAGCTATGATGATTTTTATTATCGACTCAGTGTGCATGATAAATTTATTACAACAATATTAACAAATAAACACGAAGTAGTGGTCGATACAGACCACATACTGAGCGAAGGAGAAAACTAAATGTTCGATGTAGAGTATAGAGGCGGAAATGCTGTAGTTTTATCAACAAAAAAAACAACCTTAATGGTTGACCCCCGTCTATCTTTGTTTGGTCTAAAAGATATAAAAACGAAAGATGAAGTAGAATTAGCAACAGAATCACGATTTGTTGTAGAAAACTCTGAAGCACGTACCATCATAGATCAACCAGGAGAATATGAGGTTGGGGACTTTACTATAAAGGGCATTGCTGCAACTCGTCATATCGATAAACCTGACGATGAACAGCTCTCTACTATCTATAGAATTGAGTGTGGCGATGTGAAAGTAGCACTTATTGGTAACATTGCGCCCAAGCTTACAGACGAGCAACTTGAGACGTTGGGAATGATTGATATTGTCATTCTCCCAGTAGGTGGTAATGGATATACTCTCGATGCGGTAAGTGCAGTAGCGATAGTGCGTCAGACGGAGCCGAAATTAGTTATACCAGTACATTACGCGGATAGCGGTCTATCATATGAAGTTCCGCAGGATTCAGTAGGGGTATTTGAAAAGGAGTTGGGTGCTCCTGTTGAGAAGTTGGCGAAGCTTAAGGTCAAATCAGGGGTGATTCTACCTGAGACACTTACGGTTATTGAGCTATCTCGCAGTTAATGAGAATTTGTCATAAAATAAGCTCCTTATCTAAAGGAGCTTATTTTATACAAGGGTACCTTAGGCGAGTATCCCTTTTTTCTTGAGCGTTCGAATTGCCTGTGTTGATAGGGTCATCGTTACTTTCTTACCATCAACCACGAAAGTCTTTTTTTGTAGGTTTGGTTTAAAAACGCGTTTTGTGCGACGTAGAGAAAAGCTAACATTATTTCCAAACTGCTTTCCCTTGCCGGTGAGCTCACATCGTGCTGTCATTGTTTCTACTTCCACTTATCACTTTATTTTAACAATACCTCTCAGCATACTCTTTATGGTGTTTTTTGTCAAGCTGACCGGTGACGCTAGGCACGAATAAGCCGAGATGATAGAATATACTAGATGGATATAGCAGGGATATTGATAGTTATTTTAACGATACTAGTGTCTATGACACTTCACGAGGCAATGCATGGCTTTATGTCGTATTGGTTGGGTGATGATACAGCAAAACTGCAAGGAAGGCTAACGCTCAACCCGATAAAGCATATCGATCCATTTCTTACAATACTTTTGCCACTGAGCCTTGCTGTCGTCGGGGCCCCCATTTTTGGAGGAGCGAAACCTGTGCCGTTCAACCCTGAGAGAGTACGAGGTGGTGAATGGGGAGTCGCCCTTGTTGCTCTTGCTGGTCCGCTTACGAACCTTATTATAGCGTTTGTCAGCTTTGGTCTGTTAGTTTTTGCGAGCGATTTCAGTGCAATGTGGCAGCAGGCAATTCTTACTTCCGTTAGTGTTAACCTTGGATTCTTTGTGTTTAATATGATTCCAATACCTCCGCTTGATGGCTCAAGGGTGCTTTATGCTCTTGCACCAGAGTTTGTGCAGCGTGCTATGGAAGCGGTGGAACGATTTGGTGTCATTCCTATATTTCTTATTATCCTCGTTGCAAGTTCGGCCATAGGGTCGTTCATGTCGAGCGCGATTATAGCAATTTTGAGAGTGTTCGCTGCTATCTATGGAGTTTCTCTGTAGGTTGTTTGAGCTGAGATGTGCATGGTATAATAAGGAAGTCCTAGTCTATCGAGAGCGCATATGATTTTCCTAACATCATATGATAGGGACTTCAATATCCACTGCGTCTGTGGACGCAGATGAGAAGACCCACCTTGCTGTATAAGCGGGGAATATCAAGCGCACAGAGGTAAACTAGGACTTTTTTGTCTCGTACACAACAGACAATTAAGCAGAAAGATGGTATGATAAAAGAGGTAGCTTATTAGATGATCGCTTGCTTTTCGCAAGAGGAAAGTCCGGGCAGCACAGGACACGACAGTCGCTAACGGCGACCGGGGGTAACCCTAGGGAAAGTGCCACAGAAACGATACCGCCTATCCACATTTTTTGTGGTAGGTAAGGGTGAAAGGAGTGAGGTAAGAGCTCACAGCGACATATGGCGACATATGGAGAAGGTAAACCCTGTTGGCTGCAAGGAGATAATCATATAGAGTAGTCCGCTTGATTATCGTTAACCGCTTGATTTATAGAGCAATCTATAAACTAGATAGATGATCATCCACGACAGAACCCGGCTTATCGATAAGCTATCAAAAAACACCCTATTAAGTTAGGGTGTTTTTTGATAGCTCTTATATAACTATTTTTTTGATGTCACTGTTTTCACGATTGCTGCAAATGCTTCTGCATCGTTAACAGCCAAATCTGCAAGAACTTTGCGGTCCAGCTCTATGCTAGATGCTTTGAGATCTGCAATAAACCTACCGTAGGTCGTACCGTTTTCACGAGCTGCAGCGTTAATACGACTAATCCAGAGACCTCGTAGGTCTCGTTTGCGATTACGTCGGTCGCGATATGCGTACTGAAGTGATTTAATGACGCCCTGTTTTGCTAAACGAAAGCTACGGGTGCGGTTATGCTGCATCCCTTTAGCTGCACGTAATGTTTTAGCGTGCCGTGCGCGGGTATTGACTCCTCGTTTGATTCGCATGTTACACTCCTAGTGCTCGTTTAACGTTTTTTGCTAGACTGCCTTTTACAACTGCAGTGGTGTTGATGTTGCGCTTGCGCGACTTGCTCTTCTTAGAGAGCATATGGTTCCCGAACGCACGACGTCGGGTAAGTTTGCCGGTACTGGTTAGCTTGATACGCTTAGCAGTGCCCTTGTGGGTCTTTAGTTTTGGCATTACTTGCTCCTTATTACGATGCTCAGGTTTCGTCCTGCCATCAGTGGTTTCTGTTCGACAACTGCTTCGTCCTCTAGCGCAGAAGCAACCTTTTCGATAAGTACATAACCAAGCTCCTTGTGTGCCATCTCTCGACCTCTAAAGAAGATAAGAATCTTTACTTTATGGCCTTCAGAGAGGAACTTTCGTATTTTGCGTAACTTTATCTCAAGGTCGTTAGAGCCAATCTTTAGTCCAAAACGCATCTGCTTCAGCTCGCTTGCCTTATTGCTTCGTCGATTCTTCTGTTGTTCTTTCATCTTTTGATACTGGTACTTTCCCCAGTCGATGACCTTTACAACAGGTGGATTGGCGTTTGGTGAAAACTCCACAAGATCAACTCCTGCTTCATGGGCTAGATTGAGCGCATCGAGGCGACTCATAATACCAAGCTGTTCACCATTTGCACCAATAACACGAAGCTCTTTTGCACGAATAGCCTCGTTTATGCGTGTTGACGTACTGATTGTACTCTCCTTTACTTTGAGTGTCTTTAAAAGTAGTTGACTCAAGAGTCATTCTATCAGATATACCTGGAAATATCAAGCTGTTTTGCGGTATTGCAATGCTTCCGAAATATGGGCGATAGTGAGGTTCTGGTCATTGGCTAAGTCAGATATTGTTTGAGCTACACGGATAACTTTAAAGTAGCCACGTGGACTTAGTTGGAGCTTATCCGCTGCGGCATCCAAGAAATGTTTAACTTCAGGCGAGAGAGGTATATGTTGTCTTACTTCACTAGAACTTAACGAACTGTTGCGTTTTATACTACTATTGTATCTGTTTTTTTGTTGATTGAGCGCAGTTTGAATCAATTCGTAAGAAGAAATATGTTGTGAATTATTCAACGATTTATGAGAAAGCAATTGTTCATTCGGGATACGATTCACGGGAACGACCATGTCTATTCGATCTATCAGGGGGCCTGATAGACGTTTCTGATAGGCAATAATTTGGCTAGTTGTGCAGATACATTCTCGAGTGGAATCACCGTAATAGCCACAAGGGCAAGGGTTCATTGTTGCGACTAGCATGAAATTTGACGGATAGACAACACGTCCTTTTGCACGCGAGATAGAGACGAGCTTATCCTCAAGAGGTTGACGAAGTGCTTCAAGGGTGGAACGGGGATATTCGGGCAGCTCGTCAAGAAAAAGGACGCCTAAATGGGCGAGACTAACTTCACCAGGTTTGGGTGAAGATCCTCCTCCGATAAGAGAAATCTGGCTTGCCGTGTGGTGTGGTGCTCGAAATGGACGGTTAAAAATAACATCATCGAGCAAGAGTCCAGCAAGACTATGTAATTTTGTGACCGAGAGCTGCTCCTCGAACGAAAGAGGAGGTAGGAGTCCCGGAAGAGTTTTGGCAAGCATAGATTTTCCAGTCCCCGGAGGACCAGTAAATAGAATGTTGTGATGTCCAGCAGCAGCTATAACTAGAGCCCTCTTTGCCTGATCTTGCCCATAGATGTCATCAAGAAGGGGTGATGACATAATAGATGACTTTATTACAACATTAGGTTGTTTTTGTAATACGCATTCTTTCTTGAGGTGAAGAAATAGTTCCTTAAGGGTTGTTATCCCATATATATTGATACCTTGCACGAGACTAGCTTGCCGAGCATTCTCTATAGGCATATAAATATTGTTGTATCCATTACTACGGGCCGTTTCAGCGATAGTGATGGCACCAGTAGTAGGGCGTAGATGTCCGTCGAGAGCTAGTTCGCCTGCAAATACTGCGTCGTGGAGCTGTTCTTGCAGAAGCTGCCCGCTACTAGTGAGGAGAGCCAAGGCGATAGGAAGATCGTAGTGCGTACCATCCTTTGGTAATTCTGCAGGTGCTAGGTTAACGGTTATTCTTCGGGCGGGATACTCAAGCAGTGAGTTTGCAAGAGCGCTCCTTACGCGCTCCCTTGCTTCGTCGATTGCCTTATTTCCAAGCCCTACAATTTGTAAGCTTGGGAGTCCCTTTGTCATATCGCTTTCTACCTCTATAAGGTGGCCGTCAAACCCGACAGGAGCAACTGATATGACCTTAGAAATAGTACCCATAATGCTTATAGTTAATCACACTTCTGTCAATCTGTAAACTATGGTATAATAACAGAGGTTACGATGTGGGGCTGAAATAGCTTTCGACGTAAGGACATTAACAGACTATTCCGCAGATCGTTTTATACACGTACGTATTATAGTAATTGCAAACTTTACTGCAAAAGCAAAAGCGTTTGTTGCTTCATTGAAGCCTCAGATGCCTTTTGCGCCAATCGCTGCTTAAATAGCGCGATCATGCTAAGCTACAGGTGACATAATAGTGTCGCATGTTATATTGTATGTCACTTACTCTTTTGTGTACGACGGGCGCAAAAGAGGACAATATCCCGTCTAACGCAAACAGCTGTTTTTGTCTATTTCTTAGGCTGTTGCGTTGTAAATAAACGTAAAGTAGACTATTTCTGTAGACGAATAGTAGGTTACCTTTCGGACCCGGGGGCGGTACCCGGCAGCTCCACCAAAACGGCTTATAGGGCTGTTTTATTTGATATTAAGAAACGTTAAGCAGTATAAAAACAACCACCTGCGAGTAGTGGTTGTTTTTTTGTGGAGTTTTTCAAATAGTGTTTATTTTTGGCTTCTGCATAATTTTTTTATTCAGAAGCTACCCCTATAATATGGTAGATTATTGCTTATGTCAATAATAATTATGAAAAACATTGAGTAAAAAATACTACATACCTATAAGAACACTAAATACTACGCAGAAAGAAAATGACGCGCAAGGGTGTTATATGTTGCGTGTATGCAAAGCGATTTGCATATGTATGTGTCGTGAGGTAAAGGCTCTAGCAAGTATTTGTTGGTACAAAGATTAATTGAGACTTGTGCGCGCGAAAAGCGGATTTTTAATAACGCATAAAACTGACTACGCGCAACGTGGCGCATGGTAGTTTCTTTTCTGCATTCGTCAAAGTTGTAAAAGAGAGGGTAGGGTGCTAGTAAAAATAATGTTTCCGTATGGTTTTGATATTTTTATCGCAGGAATAATACATGAGACTTTGTTTGTCAGGTCTAGACCCGCATGTAGCAACGACTATTGTTTTTCTAGTCTAGGGCTGTAATGGCATATCTTCATAAGTCCATACGAGTTATTTGCCTAGTGTGCATGTTAGTTTTGTGTGCATGATGTTTAAGGTGAGTGGGCAGTTAAGTGGGTCTTTTGTAAAATTATGTTGTTTATATAACATTATATTTTTTATATAAAAAGTAATGAATAACAGATATAAAAAACTAAACCAAGATAAATGTTGTGTAAAAAACTTATTATTATGAGTAATAATTATTGACTTATTAAATAGTTTATGCTAATTTATAAATAAGCTTTTAAAAAACAAAAAAGCAAAAAAACATTAACAATTTATAGATGCTATACTTACACGCTTTGACGTAAAGTAGGCGACGACACGGAGCAAATATTATGGCTATTATTTATAGCCACGCACCTTTTGAGAGCTCACTGTTGGCGTTGCCTATGCTCCGCCAAATGGCGTTGTAGCGCGCGATATATAGAGTACTATAGGTTTCTCGCAAGCCTAGAGGAAAATTATCGCAAGGATATGCTCCACTATGTGGAGCGGTCAATCTAGCCTTGAGTGGCTATTGTCTCTTGCAGACATCCTAAAAGTAATATTTAATGAGGATGTTATAGCGTTTAGCTTGCATGGATTATGCCACTCGGGCTTTCTCAATATTACTTATGCTATAGTGTAAGTATGACAAAGAAGATACTCTTTTTACTTGTTCTTATTTCAACTGTACTGCTGTCGGCGCTACTACAAGTGACGTCACCGTCAGATGTACACCCCATAGTTATCCTTAGTGTTTTAGTCTTATTGTATGTGTTAGTGCTGGGAGCTCTAACACTTTTGATAATAGGACTTTTTGCAGTAATAAAGCGTGTTATTCCGAAGAGTCAGCGGTCGGTGACTTTAGACTTCAAGCGATCATACTATCTCGCTTCTGTTCTTGCGCTAGGACCGGTACTGTTAATAGGTGCTCAGTCAATAGGGAGAGATAGTATCTACGATGTTTTTCTTGTCATTATCTTTGAGCTGGTGGCGTGTTTCTATATAGCGAAGCGTTAGCTATTATTTTGAAAGTGGATATGCTATAATTTAACAGATATGGAACCACAGCAACAATCTCAATTTATTAAAAATTCCGAGCACATACAAACTGCTGTTGATACGTACCCGCGAGCGTATCCGAGCGCCCCTGAAAGACTAGTTAGTCCATCCAAAGAGCGGGAATCTAGTCGAGAACTTGAGCCAAGTGAAGAAGTCGCACGTGGCGCTATTCTTCCGGCATTACAAACAGCAACGATTGCTTCACCGCAACCACCGACTCCTGTCGCTAATAATGATGGCGTCGTGACAAATATCCCTGCACTTGCTGCAGATGATGACTTGATAGAAAAAGAGTGGGTCGATAAGGCAAAACAGATTATTGCAGAGACAAAAGATAATCCATATCAGCGAGAACAGAGGATTGGGGCACTGCAGAGGGAGTATATCTATAAACGCTACGGGCGAAAGATTGGTGACGTAGGAGAGTAAGTGGGTACGATAGGGGTCTTTGTTACTGTTTTTGGTCTTGCCGTCTTAGCACTTGCGGGTGTTTTTGTTGTATTTATTATGTATCGCAATACTATGAGGGAGTCAAAAAACTATGAGAGAGGGCTTAAGATGGTTCCTATGCTCATTCATCTCCCCCCGGCAAGTGAGGATATAGAGGCAGGTGGTCGAGATAAGCGCGACATAACAGAAGAGGTGCTTTCTCAAGCGCAGGTTATGTATAATATTATTGCAAGTACGAGCACTAAAGGCTTTATGAGCAAAATCTATGGGCAGAGGCATATCTCTTTTGAGATCATTGCAAGAGAAGGGCTTGTTTATTACTATGCAGTGGTCCCAACTGTACTGACAGAGACAGTACGTCAAGCTATTGCTGCCGCGTATCCATCGGCTCGATTGGAAGAAGTGGCGGAGCATTCAGTTTTTAGCGAAGTTGGTCGATCCAGTGGAACGATTGGTGGTGAATTTACCTTAAAAAAGGACTTCGTCTATCCAATATCGACGTATGTAGAGTCAAAAAGAGATGCTTCGAGGGCGTTGTTAAATGCGATTTCTACAGCTGGACGTGAAGATGGTATAGGTATTCAGATTTTAATGCGACCCGCGAATGAGGGGTGGGTTCGTACGTCGATTGCCGCTGCAGATCAGATCGTAAAGAATAAGGGAGAAAAGAAAAGTACAGGTATTGCAGGACTCATTTCTCCACGTGATATCATGGAAGCTCTATGGAAGCCGCCAGAAGCTCCTGATAAGAAAGATGCAAAAGATGATAAATCAATGAGCACGGTCGACCAGGCGAAGGCTGAAGCAATTCAAGAGAAGACACGATATCCAGGATATGAGGTGCTTATACGAGTGGTAGTATCTTCAAACACTGCTGCGCACTCACAGGTTTTATTAAAAAATATTGTTGCAGCGTTTGCGTTGTTTGACTCTCCGAGCTTTAACGGGTTTAAGTTCAGCTTATCGAGAAACATTGAAGAGTTGGTGACTTCGTATATTTTCCGTTTTTTCCCGCAACAAGTTAACCAAAATATATTAAATTCTATTGAGCTTGCAACTATTTTTCATTTGCCAGATCAAAATAGTATTCCTACCTCACAGGTGAAGCGACAGATGAGCAAGCAAGTTGATGGTCCAACTCAAATTATGGAGACTGGTTTACTGCTAGGATATAACGAGTTTAGAGGAATAAAAAAGCCGATTCGGTTAAACGATAAAGATAGGAGACGGCATATCCACATTATTGGGCAAACTGGTGTGGGAAAGTCTGTCCTGCAGGAAAATCTTGCTTTTCAGGATATGGCTGATGGTCGTGGCTTTGCTTTTGTTGATCCACACGGTGATTCGGTTGAGTCTTTACTTTCTAAGGTTCCAAAAGAACGTGTTGAAGATGTAGTCTACTTTGATCCTGGGGATATGAGTAATCCGATTGGACTTAACATGTTTGAGTTTGATCACCCTGACCAGAAGGATTTTTTGGTGCAAGAGGCTATTAATATGCTTTATGGGCTGTATGATCCAGGGCATACTGGGATTGTTGGCCCTCGCCTTGAACATATATTTCGTAACTGTGCATTACTCTTGATGAGCGATCCGCAGGGTGGAACATTTGTCGATATACCGAAGTTGCTTATTGATGAAGAGTTCATGAAGAGTAAGTTGAAGTACGTAACAGATCAGCAAGTGCTAGATTTTTGGACAAAAGAATTTCCTGCATCGCAACGCTCAAGTGAGGCTGGTGAGGTGATAAGTTGGGTTGTATCAAAGTTTGGTCCGTTCATTAGCAATGATGCGATGCGTAATATTATTGGACAGACGAAAAGTGGTTTTAATTTTTCAGAGATCATGGACAATAAGAAGATTCTACTTGTTAACTTGTCTAAAGGAAAAATGGGCGACCTCAACTCTAAGCTACTCGGGATTATCTTTGTTATGAAGTTCCAGGCGGCTGCAATGGCACGAGCCAACGTGCCAGAGGAAGACAGGCAGGATTTCACATTGTACGTTGATGAGTTTCAGAACTTTGCGACAGATAGTTTTGAGACTATTCTCTCTGAAGCTCGTAAATATAGATTAAGCTTGGTTCTAGGAAATCAGTTTATGACGCAGCTTAAGGAAGAGCTACGCGAGGCTATCTTTGGTAACGTAGGAACGACAATTACAGGAAGAATTGGTATAACCGACGCTGAAATCATGGTGAAGCGATATACTCCTGTGTTTGATGCCGAAGATTTGACGAAGCTTCCTAACTTTGAGTCGGTTGTTGTTGCTCAAATTGAGGGAGTTCCATCGGCGCCGTTTAGCATGTCGTGGATTCCGCCAATGGGACATGCTAATAAACAGTTAAGCGATGCCTTGAAGCGTTTATCGGCGGCAAAATATGGAAGACCAAGAGCTCGGGTAGAGCGTGAAATATATGATCGTATCACTGTTAAAAAGGCAGCTAGTATTCCGGCGAATAAGAGTGCTGGTATAGGCGCACCTTCCAAGGGCGCATCTGCTTCTTTTCTTGACGAATGGCTGGCTAAGCGTAAGCAGATGTCTAATAGTGGGCCGTTGAGCACCCATGCAGCACAGAGTGTATCCAGTATGAAAATAGATACTATGCAACCAGTGAAGTCTCTGGCAAACAACAATCCAGCCGGAGCTGCAAATACCACAGGTGACAGTGGAGCTATTGTAACCCAGCAGAGCATTCGTAGTTCTTCGATAGCTCCTAGCGCTTCCATGCCGTTAAACGAAAAGAGTGAGTTGACAATGCAGGAACGCATGCAGAGGGAGTTGCAGGACCCGTCCTCAGATGCAAAAAACAACGATCATGGAGGACTCAATCTTCGCGATGGGAAGAACGACCAGGAAGTATCAATAAAGCTACATTAAATGACAAAATGTAGCTTTATTAAATAAGAAACGAAAAGAGCTAAAACTTAGCGCTTGCCTGTGATTATAATACGCAGTGCGTCAAATGCAGTACCGCAGAGCCATCCAAGCGCAAAGGCGGCTATAGTCTCTGTACCAGAGAGTGGATAGCCGTTGAATCGAGCGATAAGGTAGAGTGCAAGCGTGAAGAGAAAGGCGGTGATTGAGCCAGAGAGTATAGCATTTGGTCGAGCGACGGTGCCGCCTACGACCTCACTTGTCTTCTCGACGACAGGACTATGAATTACCTTACTGAAATTGCGACTAGGACTGGACATCTCTGTCTGAATGGTGCTCATTGTTTTCTTGAAGCTTTTCTCTTTGTCCTTTCTTGTGATAGGACCTCTCTCGTGAATCTTTTCCTCGGATTTTCCGACGTACTCTTTTTTACCCTCGAGCTCTTTATTGAGGGCTGCCTCAGTTTCCTTGCGAGCTTCTTGAATCTCAGCGCCCTTGTCTTTCCGAGCCTCTTTTTTCTCTATGGTATTGCGAATACGCTCTCTACTAGACTCTCCTAGCTGCTTCAGCGATTCTGCGTCATATTGTTGAGCCTCGTGCTGTTTATTAATTTTTTCTCCTGACATAATACCTCCTAGATTGTGCCTGCATTAAAGTTGCGACGAATAAGGCGAACTTCTTTTTTCAATTGACGTGATCGTGCGTAGAAGTAGGCGACGACAGCGAATGTGACACCAGCAAAGATGATATTCTCTCTTGGTCCAGTGTGTGGCAGTTCTGAGACAACTTGCTCGACAACCTTTTTCTCAACAGGGCAGTCAACGTTAATACTAACAGTGTT
>JBATSI010000053.1:0-2016 GCA_049293215.1 Saccharimonas sp. (SeqCode)
ATAGTGATAAAAACGCATGTTTTGGAACTGGAGGAAAGTGTTTATTGTTAAGTTGTTAGTATAAAGAAAAAGGAACAGCTGGTGCGATTTCTTATTATTATCCTAAGAATGGCAATTATTATGATAGCTTAGAGCAAGAACTATCACAGACAGATCATACAGAAATTGGTGAGATACGCAAGATAATTAGACCAACTCTACTTGGAACATATCTAACTAATCTTAGATAGCAAACAACTCCTTATGGTGGGTATTCGTTTACAAATAGACTTACGAATATATATTATGGAGATGGTAATTACTTTGAGTCTATAAATAAATGGAATACAGTATTTGATGGAGATTGCCATGTAGAGACATTCGAATATACCTCTATGCATAAAGTGTATGGAACTTATACAAAGGACGGAAGTGATAATTTACAGTTCCCTAATACACATATGATAACATACTCTATACCAACAGAATCAAATATATGGTGCAAATTCCAACATGGATGGACATTTAGTTCTAATGCGAGAGATAATTACGCATCTTTCATATAGGCTGAACCGTGCGAGATAACAGAAGCTTACGTACAAAAAGATCCTGAATACGTTTACAATTCTGTCTATAGTGTATATAATACAAGCATGCCACTTGCTGCGTACGATGATCTTAATCCACAAGATTATAATAAAACTATAGATACAAGAGTATATTATTCTGATTTAAAACAGAATGATGAAATTATAGATAGTTGGTGTAAATTTAGAAGCTCTAACTTTATAGACGTAGATTAGGAATATGGCTCTATAACTGATATATGTACATTTAAGAATGTTCTTACATTTTTCTAGGAGCAATCATTTGGTGTACTCAGTGTTAATGACCGTAGTGTTGCTACAGACAATTCTGGACAAAACATAGTATTAGGAACTGGAGGAGTACTTGATAGATATGACTACTACAGCAATACTTATGGAATGCATAAGCAGCAATTCTGTTCAGTATGTACTACAGGTGGTTTATATTGGTTTGATAGTCATAATAATGTAATCTGCTTATTCGACGGATAGAGCGTAGTATAGCTTTCAAAACAAGGTAAAGTATAGAATATACTGAACAAGTATAAAAAGAACGATAACTTTAAGGTATTCTACAACAATAGATACAATGAAGTTGTATTCAACATTTTAAGCGATGATATGCAGATAGTGTACAATGAAATGCTTGGAAAATTCACATCAACACTAACCATTCCGTTTGATGGGGCTATATAGTTCTTTAATGGAGAATATCTTGTAAAGAAAAACGATACTGTATGTGTATATTAGTACGATTATCTAGACGAATCGCCTAAATCAACAAATCAGTAGTTACTTTCAAGTTACGTTAAATATGTTGTTGCTCAATAGCCACTCGTTACAAAGGTGTTTGACAATCAAGAGATTGTTACATACGAAAATCTATAGTTACAGGATGTTATATACGACTAGGATGACTACTTCTCAAAAAATCATAAATATACATGGTAGACAGAATCTTAGAAAATAGAGTCTAGTCTAGAAGAACAGATAACACTTAGAGAAAATAATCATAGATTTGTCATACCTAGGGCTGATGGATTATTTGGCAATAGAGCTAGAGGTAAGGTCATGATTTGCAGTATAGAAGATATTAAACCAAATCCAGCTATGGCAATACAATATATAATAACAAAATATAGATAGTCATGGAGTTAAAGTAGAGAAAGAAGATAAATAATATACCAAAATTCAATAACGGTATAGACCTATCTGGTAGCGTAAAAGGTATTGGTGGAGATATTACTGGTTTGAACACATATAAACAGCAACTTACATCAGTTCCAACAAGAATGGAAGTAAATGGAATGAGAACTCCTGGAAATTTATCACTTAGTTCTGGAGGAAGCGGAATAAGAACAGGAGCTGTTAATGGAACAATAGGAATGATACAAGGATATAATTCCATGTAGAGCGCAGTAAAGGGAACTGATGAACTTATGGCTTATTC
>JBATSI010000054.1:0-2744 GCA_049293215.1 Saccharimonas sp. (SeqCode)
CCTGATGTAAAACGAGAATTTCTTAAGGCGCAGAAATTACGAAATCAAGTGATTTCACTGTCTATTCTTGTGAGTATCATTGCCGTGGGGGTAGTGGCACTATTGGGTGTTTATATGGGTACTCAAGCAGCGCGTGGCTATTTAGCTGACCAGAGTATTAAAAAGAACTATGCAACGCTGAGTGGTGTAGAAAACGTCAATGATATTATTACAATCCAAAGTCAGCTTTCTCAGATATCTGATATAAACGACAAAAAAGGTATTAACTCACGGTTGTTCAATCTCCTTAGCGCAATCAATCCAGCAGCTCCAAATGACATTCACATGACAACTGTAACGCTTGATCCAGCAAATAAGTCAATTATCATTGATGGGTCGGCTGCAAATAGTTTTGAGGCGACAGATATGCTAAAAAAGATGATTCTTAACACGAACCTAAAGTATAACGATTCGGACAATAAAGATGTTTCAACAAAGCTAACAGACGCTGTTGCACTATCTGACACAAGCTACGGAGAGGATTCAAATGGCACAAAGGTACTTCGTT
This sequence comes from Saccharimonas sp. (SeqCode), assembly GCA_049293215.1. GTDB lineage: Bacteria > Patescibacteriota > Saccharimonadia > Saccharimonadales > Saccharimonadaceae > Saccharimonas. Next base: position 548 of record JBATSI010000054.1, read on the forward strand.
TTAAGATGACGTTTGTTTATCCAGAGCAATTATTCTCAAATACAGTCAAGAACCTACGCATAGAAACACCGACGGGGAGTGTTGATGTCACAGACTCTAAGCTCCATGTTCCCGATAGCTTGTTTGCCGAGCGGGCAAAAGATACCGAGGAGGATAAGTAATGGTTGAAGTAAAAGATGCGGCAATCCGCAAAAGACAGCAGATTCAACGTTCGAGTCGTGTTATGTTTGGATGGGTCGCAGCAGCATCGGTTGTTGTTGGATTTGCCGTGGTTATTTCCTGGTTCCTTTTTCAGCAGGTCATGTTTAACGAAAAGGTACTCTCCGCCAAAGCTCAGACAGTAAAAACACTTGATAATAACAACAAGGCAGTGAACAAGCTCGTTGATGAGCTAAAGGTGCTTGAGACAAATTCTGCGCTCAATTCATCAAAGATCAACGCTGACGAGAAGGCTCTCCAAGTGATTCTTGATGCACTACCAGCAGAGAGTAATGCTCTCGCGCTTGGAGCATCTTTGCAGAATAAATTAGTCAGTAGTATACCGGGGCTTACCCTAGATTCTATCGACATAAACCAAGATGCAGCAGGGACGAATGATGATGGCACGGTGACTGCTGATAATACGTTAAGTTTTTCAATGGAAGTATCTGCGACAGATCCTAATACGTTTAAAGAACTTCTCCAGAGGTTTGAAAAGTCAATTCGAGTTATTGATATTGATAGCTTAAGTGTTGAAAAGGGAGAAGAAAAGATGACTATGAAGATTACTGCACACGCATACTATTCTCCTGCAAAACAGGTTCAGTTACAGAAGAAAGAAGTGAAGCCATGAAGAAAAGTGATATAGCAATGATTGTTCTAATAGCCAGTATTGCAATGTTTACTGCATTTGCTATAGCAAGCAATATTCCGGCACTGAAGGTTTCTTCTAAGGGCGTTCAGGTTGATACAATAGACGAAATCTCTGATTCGATTGTAGAGCCGAGTACAGAAATATTTAATTCAGACGCGATTAATCCAACAGTGGAGACGGTAATTGGGAAAACAGCGTCAGAGCAGTAAGGGTCTGATATGGCGTTGATGACAAATGATATTCAGGACAAACTAACAAAACTCCTCGTCGATGAGGGTCTTGTTGCGAAGTCTAGAATTGATGATGCAGGCAGCGCTGCAGCGAAATCAGGAAAACCACTCCTTACAATACTTACAGAGGAGGGTGTGATAGATGAAGAGCTAATGACGCATGCTATTGCGCAGGTGTCAGGAGTTCCTTATGTCAATCTAACGAACACTATAGTAGATCAGAGTGTGCTTTCGTTACTTCCTTCAGATATAGCAGAGCGCTTTATGGCGGTGCCTTTAGCAGAAGTGCAGAATAGACTTGCTGTTGCAATGATTGACGCCAATAACGTGCAGGCAGTTGACTACTTGGCGAATCGCATACAGCGTCCCCTAAAAGTATTTATGGCTTCTGAAGATGGCGTTCGACACATTCTCGACCAGTACAAGACAGACCTTTCGAGTGTTAATGTCGCGGCGCAGGCGTCGCAGGCCGAGGCTGCCGCAGAAGCAAGTGGTGACATAAAAACAATCGTTCAGGATTCACCAATCAGTCGGGCGCTAAGCACAATTTTAGAATACGCGGTCAAGAGTCGAGCAAGCGATGTCCATATTGAGCCATTAGAAAAATCGCTCAAGATTCGTTGTCGCGTCGACGGAGTGCTACGAGAGATTATGCAATTGCCAAAGAGTATTGAGCCTGCTTTGGTGAGCCGTATCAAAATCTTGTCAAATCTTAAAATTGACGAGCATCGTATTCCACAGGATGGACAATTTGCCGTAAAGGTGGCAGATAAAGAGGTGGACCTCCGTATTGCTATTAGCCCGGTTGTGTGGGGCGAGCAGGTTGTTATCCGTCTGCTCGATAAAACGGGAAATTCTTTTGACCTAGAAAAGATGGGATATGCTGGACGAGCGCTTCGCGCAATTCGCAAGGGAGTAAAACGTCCAAACGGAATGATTTTGACAAGTGGGCCGACAGGAAGTGGTAAATCGACGAGCCTATATGCGCTCATTAGAGAGATAAAAGACGACACGGTTAATATTGTGACACTAGAAGACCCTGTTGAGTACAAGATGGATGGCGTCAATCAGATACAAGTGAATGCTGATGTTGGTTTGACATTCGCATCGGGAC
>JBATSI010000055.1:0-4931 GCA_049293215.1 Saccharimonas sp. (SeqCode)
CAAGCCATCGCTGATGAAATTACCCAAGAAGGTGGTCGCGTAGCAGCGCTTGAAGCGGATACTGCCAAAAGTGAAGACTCGAAGAAAGCGGTTGACTTTGCTAAGGAACAGTTCGGAGGAATCCATCTTGCGTTCAACAACGCAGGAATTGGCGGTGGTCTTGGTGGCGTATCGTCGTATAGCGAAGACGATTGGAGCAAGGTGATCAGCATAAACCTTAGCGGTGTATTTTATGGAGTTCACTATCAGGCGGCAGCTATTGCTGAGTGTGGTGGTGGCGCGATTGTGAATACATCCTCGGTGCTTGGCTTGGTTGGAGAGGCGTTTGCGCCAGCCTACACAGCGGCGAAACATGGCGTCGTAGGGCTGACAAAGAGCGCTGCTCTTGCCTTTGCACAAAGAGGGGTGCGCGTAAATTCGGTTCATCCAGGATATATTAAAACGCCATTGATTGCCGCGATTAAGGAAGAACAGCTATTGCCACTTCATCCAATGGGACGGCTGGGTACGCCAGAAGAAGTGGCGAATGTTGTCGCGTTTCTTCTCTCGGACGAAGCGTCGTTTGTGACGGGTAGTCAGTATACTGTTGATGGTGGCTATACTGCACGGTAGTATTTCCTCGGTGTGTGCTAGTTAATGTGAATCTCTTGCCACGCACCAGATGTAAGGTCACTTAAGGAGTAGTCTCCGAACGTAAGGCGATGCAGGTCTGTGACGGTATATCCAAGTGCGGCAAAGGTGCGCCGTATTTGACGGTTGCGACCTTCGCTCATAGTAACACGCCATTTTTTTCGGGTGTCATCTAACCGTTCAAGGGAAAGTTTGCTAGGTCCATCGGCAAGTTGTACGCCAAAGTCGGCAATCATCTGCTGATGAAGTGGCGCAACTGCATGGTCGAGCCGTACGGCATAGATCTTTGTCTTGTAAAATTTGGGGTGTGTCATGCGATATGCGAAGTCACCATCGTTGGTAAGGATAAGTAATCCTGAGCTATCGCGATCGAGGCGTCCAGCCGGCTTTAGCGCGTGAAAATCTTTTGGTAGTAGATCATAAATAGTAGGGCTTTCCCCTTGCCTCTTTCGTGAGCAGACGTATCCCACGGGTTTATTGAGCATGATGTAGCGGTATGACGTATCGTGCGAGATTACCTTGCCTGATACTTTGATGATGTCGTTGTGTTTGATTCGTGCACCAAGTTGCGCAGGGGTGCCATTGATAGTGACATTTCCACTCGATATATAGTTGTCGGCCTCACGACGCGAAACGCCTAGCTCAAGAGCGAGGTATTTATTGAGGCGTGTTTCGTCGTCGTTCACGTTAGTTATTATACACGACTACGCTTGCGGTGGCATCGGAGGAGTGCCTGGTCGTGGCGTCTCTTCAAAACTTAGTCCGTTTGATGGCTGCTGCTGTGGCGTAGCTGGTGCTGTCGGTACTGTTGGAGCCGCTAGTGATGGCGTTGGCACAGTAAATGTTGATGTAGATGCTACTGGCTGAAGGGTGGACGCAGAAGGTTGTGTCGGTGCTGTTGAAAGTTCTGATACGGGTGTCGGCGGAGTTGGTGACGTAACGGATACTGGTGGTGTTGGTGGAGCTATTGGAGCTGGCTGAGGTGCTGCAAATCCAAGATTAGGACGTGGTTCTAGTGGAGAAGCTGGTGTTGCTGGTGTCTGTGGTGCAACGGGAGTCGTTGGTGTGGGAGTTGTAGAGAGTTCTTGAGCCATCATGCTACCAAAATCACGAGTTGGTCCTTCGTGGCTGAGCGGATGAATAACGCGATCACCTAGGCTTGCTGGTCTCGGTGTCGAAAATGGCGCTGTTGGCTGAGGAAGGGTTGGCTCTGTATTAGGCGCAGTAGAGGCCGCGCTGTTTGGTGCCGGCGCTTGAGCTTGTGTTGGCGCTGGTGCTACGGGCTGTGCCGCTATAGGCTGAGGTGTTGGTATTGGTGCTGGCGTCGATGTATGGCTGGCGCTACTAATTGGTGCATCACCTAGTACCTCGTGGACGGTTCTCACGACATCTTCGATGCCCACCTGCGATTTCACAAGATAGCGATCGGCGCCTAAAGCAACGCCACGCTGGCGCTGGTCTTCGCTGGAAAGGGCCGTCATCATGATCACTTTAATGTCTTTTGTCTCGGTAGTGCTTCGTAGTATATCAAGCATGTCAAAGCCAGAGATTTTTGGCATCATGACATCGCTAATGATCAGTCCTGGCCGATCTTTGATTGCCATTGCAAGCGCTTCTTCGCCGTCACCTGCCGATACGATGTCGTATCCCTCTGCCAAAAGTCGTACGCCATAGATCTCGCGCAAGCTTTTGTCGTCCTCTACTAGTAATATTTTTGTCATACTAACTCCTATTGTACGCAATCGTGTTAAAAAATACCATACTTCTTGTGTTTATCTTGGTGGTGTTTGTCTTTGGCCTAAATATCGGTGAGGATTTGCTTCAATTTCACTCAACGGCGTGTTAGTGCGCGGAGCTGAGAGCGGCGCAGCTCTCGGTGGATATGTCGGTGTTGCTGGCGGCAAGGTTGCTACGGTAGGTGACGGTGATGGTTGAGGCGCTACTGACGGTGTCGGCGCGGGGACCGTCGTTGAGGCAATTGATGTAGCAGAAGGAGTGCTCGGTAGTGGTTGAGCTACGGGAGCCTCTGGTGTAGGAATGTCGGTAAATGAATTTTGTGGTACAGCTCGTATTGTTGCTGCGCTATTTTCTGCTTCGACACTTGCTTTTTCGATGAGTGCAGTTGCGTCCTCGTGGCTGATGCGAGGAAGTTCAACAAAGAATGTACTGCCCTTTTTATATTCACTTTCTACCCAAATACGACCTCCCATGGATTCCGTTAGGCGACGGCTAAGATAGAGTCCAAGTCCTGTGCCACCGATTTCTCGTGTGTCGCTATTGTCGACGCGATAGAATTTTTGGAAAAGATGAGCTTGATCTTCTCGTGGAATACCGATACCAGTGTCGCTCACGCTGAAAACAACACGTTTATCGTCTCCGGTGATATCGACGACAACATCACCAGCCGGTGTGTATTTAATGGCGTTTTCAATAAGATTTCCAAGCACTTCGCGTAAGTGATCGTTGTCAACGTTGACATAAAATACAGGGCTGAGGTTTCGTTCCGCTGGTCGATCAGACTGCTCGCTATCATCAGGGATTGGGCGAAAAACAAAATGAAGCTGCTTCTCTTCTGCTTTTGGTCGGAGCCCCTGCGCAATATCGTGAACAAACGGTACCATGTCGACCACCTTTGGGTTGTTCTGTAGGCGACCGTCATCGGCCTTTGTCACGTCAAGAAGATCTTGGAACAGCCTCCCCAGATGCTGTGCCGATTCATGAGCTTTTGTAATAAAATCTCGTGCCTTTGCATCGATTGTTGCCGTGGCGGGGTTCAACGCAAGCCCCAAGTACCCTTCGATTGATGCAACAGGCGTACGCATTTCATGGCTTGCAGTGCTGATAAACTCAGCTTGCTGTTGCTCCTCAGCCTTTTCGTTTGTGATGTCACGGAACACAACAATAATGCCGTCTCCAAGTTGCCCAACAGGAGATATGACGAGAGAGATAAGTGGTGTTTTGCCAGAGCTCGTCACCATGTGAAATAGTTCAGTGCTAATTGACTGATTGTCATTGAGGACTTTTGCAACGGGATCGTTCGCCTCTGTCACTGCGTCATTTTTGTTGTCGACGAGCTTCAGTACTGAGGTATAGCTCAGCCCAAGAGCGTCTTTGTCGCCCCAACCAATCATTCGTTGAGCGGCTGGATTGATAAGCTCTATATTGCCCTTTGCATTGAGCGCGAGAACACCGTCTTCGATAACATTAAGTACGACATCCGATTTGCCAGACACTTGACTAAGCTGTGTGGCAAGTTCGTGATAGGTTTTGTCTTCAGTAGTTTCTTCGTTACCGGTAGATTTCTTCCCCCACAGAAGAAATCCAATAATAGCGGGCATTTCTCCCGCAAGTACGGCACCTGGAAGCATATCGGTCGTAATAGTCCCGGTGACTATTCCCCATATTAGGTAGATATTAACAACTCCAAGTACAGCAACGAAGCCGGCCCAGTCAAAAAACGCTGCAAAAATACTGACGACAAGCCAGCTGGCAATATAGGGCGATTGAAAACCACCACTTTCGATAATCAATATGCCGACTGTCGCAACAAGCCATAAATAAACAGCAATCCCTGATTTGTATAAAAATCGATGAGGGGTAAAAAAGTACGCGACAAGACTTCCTGCTAGGAGTATGCCAGCGGCAATGGCTGCATAGAGTGGTATGCTTAACGCTACACTGTATGGGCTTGATCCATCAAACTGGTTCCAAGCAAATAAAAGTAGTATAACAGCCGCAAAAAACATACATGCTTCGCAAATACGATGGTGCCAAAAACGATTAAGTTGTGTTGTAGTGATATTGCCCCCTACTTAGTAAAACACTACCGTTATTATACTCATTGAGAGCAAATAGTACAACACGTGCTACAATGGAATCAACAATAAAGGAGGCTGCATGATAAAAAAATCATCTAAAAAATTACTTGATATTATCCTTATAGCAATAAGTCTGGCGCTGAGCGTAGGCGCCGTCGTGCTGAGTACGACGCGTGCTGTATCTGCTCACGAAACGGTTATTATGTTGAGCATCGGCCTTGCTTGTTTGAGTGTGTATGTGCTTGATCACGCCGCTAGTAAATAGTAGCTATAGATATCGGGTACTACCGAATGGAACCTTCCGCTTCATAAGACGATTGATTTCTAATGTATCGGCGGAATGAACCGTGTGCGCACCAAAGAATGTGTTTATGTCATCGATTGACGCGGTAAGCGCCTCTCGTTTGATGTCTTGATCGTAAAAAAGCGTTGCTTGCTCCGCTGGCTGAGTCGACAAATGATAACATGTTACGCCAATCTCTA
>JBATSI010000056.1:0-2109 GCA_049293215.1 Saccharimonas sp. (SeqCode)
GTACGTGTGAGCAATACTGTAAGTATTTTTGCGATTGGCTTCAAAGTCAAACGCTTACTTGCACTAATTATCGTGACGATGTTTGTCGTCCTGACGCTTCCTGTCATGGCAGTGTTCTCGCTCGGTATGCCAACGCTCAGCTGGTTAGCTAATGCACCTGATGCTAAAGCGGCCGAAACAATGGGTTTTTACATGGGGCCGCCGATGCTCGACAATACTTACGCCTGGGGCAACTGCACGTGGTGGTCGTACGCAATGCGTAAGTGGGCTGGTAGTCCAATACCGACAACTTGGGGTAATGCAAATACGTGGGATGATTATGCAAAACGTGATGGCTACGTGGTGAATAATACGCCTGCGGTAGGAGCAGTCTTTCAAACCGATGCCGGTGAGTATGGGCACGTCGCTTATGTCATTGGCGTTAACGATACCAACGGAGAATGGAAAATATCAGAAATGAATGCACCAACGATAAACGTCGTGTCAACGCGCACCTTTAGCAAGGAAGCGGCCGAAAGCTATAACTTCATTCACAGTAAAATAGGAGATGACGTATGGGTTCCGAATCCTCTCTCGCCGATACCGCCTTACAGTACTGGCCAATAGCAGTCGCCGTATTAGTGACCTTTGTCGGCGTCGTGCTGGCGTTCCTTGCGGTACGAGCTATTCTGAATCGTCGCTACCTACACTCGCGCGAGACGACATGGTTAGAAATTACACCACCATCGACAATAGCAAAAACACCCGAAGCGACCGAGCAGTTATTCTCGGTTATTCATGGTACGCGTACTGCTCGTTCGTTCAAAGATAAACTGCTAGGGCGTTTGCCTACATTTAGTCTAGAGATTGTGTCAACTCGTAAAGAGGGTATTCGTTATTTACTTCAGCTAGAAAAGCCTCTGGCAAAGAGTATCCAAAAAGCTGTCACGTCGTACATACCCGATTCTAAGGTTAAGGAAGTTAGTCATAAAAATACCGATGCCAATAGGGTTATTGAGTTTCGAGAAAATGGCCACTATGTCTTGCCGCTCACCCTTACATCAGTATTCGAGCAACACGATCCTCTGAGCTACGTGACTGGCGCAATGACACATCTATCCGATGACGAGCAGATCACTCTGCAACTCGTAGTAACACCAGTACGTATGAGGGAGGCTGAGGTGCTATCACACAGGATCTTAGGTAATGAGAATATCTTGAGTCAAGTTGGTAGCAAGCAGTTCGCTGGTATGGGCAGAATCTTGAACATATTTGGTAAAGCATCATCCGGTATGACAGATCTAGCAAGTGAAATATACAGCGGTACAATGTCGGGCTACAGCGATTACTATAGGTCGAAAAGCCGCACCGTCCAGCAACAAACAGCCGTGATAAGATCTGACCGTCCAGCGCGAACACTCAGCGCATTTGAGCAAGAGTTGATGGAGACGATGCACAGAAAAGTCACACAACCCCTCTTTCAAGTGAATCTACGTATCCTTGTAAGAAGTACTGAAGTGAGTAGTCACATTAGTTCAATGAGGTCCGCGCTTGACGGGTATAGTGTGCCACCATATCAATCCCTAAAAGCAAAAACACGCATGCCGCTAGTAGATCAACGCCGCCACAATTTAGCAGTGAGCAGGTTGCCGTCTATCACGAAAAAGGCTAGCATCATTTTGGCCGCATCCGAGCTGGCAAGTCTGTATCACTTCCCATCGAGTCAAGTGAGCAAGACAGATAATCTTATTACCTCACTCAGCCGAACACTGCCTGCACCAATATCGCTAAAGTCTGGCATGAAGCTATCGGTTCTGATCGGTGAAAATCATCATCACGAATCGGCTACACCTATCGGTCTGACAGCCGAAGAGCGTGAGCGCCATATGTATATTATTGGTGGCACCGGTAATGGCAAGACGACGATGCTATTCTATCAGATACTGCAAGACATCCGATCCGGCAATGGTGTGGCCGTACTTGATCCGCATGGTGACTTGGCGGAGAGGATCCTACGTTATATACCAGAAGAGCGATTGAATGATGTTATTTACTTAAATCCTGACGATTTAGCTTATCCGATTGGTATGAACTTGCTTGAACTGTCACCGGATCTTGAAGGTGACGACT
>JBATSI010000057.1:0-10548 GCA_049293215.1 Saccharimonas sp. (SeqCode)
CAATACGATCAAGCTCTTTAGTTATCATTGCGATGTACTTCTCAACTTTAATCTTGCTCTGCTTTTGACGGCACTCTCCTACCCCTCAATAAATCCACCGCTCTGTCGACGCCATAACCGAGCATACATACCATTTTTAGCGAGTAGGTCAGCATGCGAACCATCCTCGATAATTTTCCCCTCATCAAGCACAACTATGCGATCGAGCTTTGCGATGGTTGATAAACGGTGTGCAATAACAATACTCGTGCGCCCTTTCATAAGCTTCTCAAGCGCCTGTTGAATAAGAATTTCGCTCTCAGAATCAAGCGCCGACGTTGCCTCGTCAAGTACTAAAATTGGAGCGTCTTTCAAAATTGCCCGTGCAATAGCAATGCGCTGACGCTGACCTCCAGAAAGCTTAACACCACGCTCGCCCACCGTCGTGCTAAATCCTTGCGGTAGCTTATTAATAAAATCAAGGGCGTAGGCTTGTTTAGCGGCTCGTTCAATCTCTTCGTCGGTTGCATCCAACTTTCCATAGGCAATATTTTCACGTAGTGTCCGGTGGAATAGCAGCGGCTCCTGCGGCACATACGCTATTGCATTACGAAGGCTCGTCTGCGAAAAGTCACGTATTTCTTGACCATCAATCATAAATTCGCCACTAGTAATATCATCAAACCGCAACAGTAACTTTGTGAGCGTGGTTTTACCCGATCCCGACCTACCCGCAACACCAATTTTCTGTCCAGCAGGAATTGTGAGCGTTAAATTGTTTAGAACAACCTCCTCACTATCGGGATAATGGTACGAAACGTGGTCTAATTTAATTGCACCCTTTGTAGCCCGCAATGGTCTCGCGGCCTGCTTGTCTGTAATTGCATCCTGCGACATAAGTATTTCTGTCATTGGGGCGGCCTGCGAAAATACCTTGTCGTAGCCGTTTATCATCTCGCCAAGGCTAAATATTTGCGAAGCCACCCGTTGCAAATAGGCAACAATAAAAATAGCCACGCCAAGCTCGATTGAACCAGCAAACAAAAGCTGCGCCATAACGCCAATGGCAATTATCTGAACTCCAGACACTAGCGCCAAGCGGCCCGAGCCTTCAATAGACATCCAGCGAAAATCTTTGCGGTATATTGAACGGTATCTGCTTGCCAAATTCCCAATTGAACGCTGCTCATATTTCTCATGCGCAAACGTTTTTACAATGAGATTATTACTAATAACATCGGCGGTCGCCCCATTAAGTTCGGCAATCATATTTTTCCGCGCCATTCGTAGCGAGGCTCGCATTTTTATGGAAGCGCGCACCTGCACCAATAGAGCCACAAGAAGAAAGAGCACAATTACTCCCATAACTGGCGTTTTCAGGAAAATAATAACCACGCCAACCCCAAACGACAAAATGAACCGCAGTGTTTGAATAATAAACAAATCCTGAAGCGCAACATGCCCATTAATAAAATCGATAAACTTTCCCGTAAGCGAGCCGATTTTTTGGTTCGAGAAAAACTCCTGATCCTTCAAAAGTAGCTTCATAAGTGTTGCATCAGTTAACGATTTTCGAACTGCCGACTCATGATGAATTGCCGCCTGAAAACCAGCTAAATTAAAACAGACACCTATAAACCCAATGCCAGCTGCCGTCCATAGTAGCTGCTTCAAGGATTCCCTGTCATGCGTTGCGAATGTTCCCACCGCCATTGACAGTACATACGGCAACAACAAATCAAGAAACAGCGCCGCGAGCGGGATACATAAAAGCATCGTAAAAAAGCTTGGCTTAAAACGCCTTACCTGCTCCCAATAAAGCCGAACCGTGGTCAGATTAGTACTCATTAATAAACCTTCCGTTTAGATAGTATAAATTACAAGAGTTGGCTATTGGTTCGGCCGTCCGAACGTTAGCAAATAGAGGATTCTATAAGAATCATAGTAGTACAATTGTAGCACAAAATATATCGCAAGAGGAATAGCTGTAGCAGCTTGCAGCCAAAAAGCAAAACAGCCCCCTACCATCGGAGACTATTTTGCCTGCAACAATGGTCGGGAGCACACGACCGAGGGGTGAAACCTCCTAACCCAGTCGAACAAAGATCACGGTTTCATTCGACATAACGTCGGCATCCAAGCCGTAATCCCGAGCCCTCATCATGATTCCGAAGACTATGTTGATCGGACTGGCAATGCCAACCGGGATGTCGGTCATAGTGAACTGAAACTCTTCACCGACCGGTACCTTGCTCTGCTGAGCATAGGCTCGTGCCTGCTCGAGAACCTGTCCGACATAGTCGAACTGCTCACCACCGTCACTCGGCACCGAGTCAGGCAAGTCGCCCCAGCCACCACCAGTTGCTTCGACGAAAGTACTCGCCGTCCCAGCTTCGGCAGCCTTCTTCCTGCGCCAAAATTTGCGCATGACGTCACCTCTCTCGATCTGGACTTGGACAACTAAATCATAGCACCAGCCCCTGTCATCAGCAAGCATAATCACTTCCTGATTTGTCAGCAGATTAACTTCGCTGTTATTTGCGCCGAGTCAGGACGCCATCACGCATTTCGTACACCTTGTCACATTTCTCAACAAGCCTTTCGTCATGCGTGACCATGATTGTCGTACGGTTTTGGCCGTGAGTTTCGCGTGCCAAAAGTTCCACAACCTCATACGCCTTTTGTGTATCAAGGCTTGCTGTCGGTTCGTCGGCCAGCACTACCTTAGGATTGCCGTACAATACTTTGGCTATCGCGGCCCTTTGTCGCTCGCCGCCAGAGAGATCGCCTGGGAATTTCTTGCGTAGGTTTTGAATTCCGAGCTCTTCAAAGAGCGCCAAGGCGGATCGTTCATTAAATCGATGCCTCGATACGGAATCACGTAGACGAAGCTGTTTCTCTACACTCAAAAAAGGCACAAGGTTGGAGGCCTGAAGAATAAAGCCGATGTTACTGAATCGGACAGCTGACAGCTGTTTATTGTTCATATTGGTTATTTCTTTACCATTTATACTAACCTTGCCTGAAGTTGGCGTCTGGAGGCCACCAGCAATTGTCAAAAAAGTGCTCTTACCCGAACCTGATGGACCGACAATGGCAATCAGCTCTCCTGCCTTCGCCTCGAAGTTTGTTTTTTTGAGTGCTAATATTTCATCACCGCCCTGCGAAAAGGTGCGGGTCACATCCTGTAGCTGCAGTAGTACTTTGCGCTTCATCAGCCAATCGCCTCTATCGGATCGATCTTTGAAACACTTCTTACGGAGGCTAAGCCGCCTATGGACGCAAAAAACAAGAATAGCAACGATATGCCGGCAAAGAACATGGGGTTGATGAGAAATGGCACCTTCGAGCCTAACACTAGACTAGTCAGTAGCGTCAGCGTTAACCCGATCACAAGTCCGATAACTGACAAGATTGTTATCTGCAGCATTACCGATCGGGCTATGTAGCCGCTGGTAATACCTTCTGCCTTGAGAACTCCAAAAATGCTTTTCTTTTGCAGCGTTAGAACATACATAAAAATCGCCATTACCAGCGATGCGATTGCAATAAGAAACCCGATCATCAGACTAAATGTGAGTACTTGAGCCTGATACCCTGGCAACTTAAAAGAAAAGTCGTCAATCGTCTGCCACGATAGTTTGTCGGAATTGTAAAGAGCATCGCGAGCATCCTTGGTCACGACAGCACTTACGGTCGTGTTGTCGCGCATACCAGACATGCCGGCTATTTCAGTCACGAGCGCCCTCCAAGCATCGCGCTGCATATATATTATTGGGGCAGTCTGAAAAGTTGCGTTGCTTGTAAAGCCCGCCACCTTAAAAGTCTCATCACTACCCTTAAATTGGACCTCTTGCCCCTTCCGTAGCCCTATTTCTTTCAACCTGTCGCTTACAACGATTTCGTTTGCAGATGCGACTGCTGAACCTTCAGAGATATCCGGTGCCAGAAATGAGCTCATATCTATCCCAAACAGCGATACGTCCTCGGTCTCTTCTTGCTCTATCGTGGAACTGCCTACGCCCAACAGCGCAGTATTTTCACTGAGAATCTTGTCGTAATCAGCTCCTGTTAGCAATGACCGAGCAATATTGTTATTGGCGTCCTTTTGCAGTATGATACCAGCGGCGTTCCATTTATCAATGCCCTGAGTGTAGCTTGTGGCGAGTCCATATGCTAAGCCCGTCAAAAAGAAAGCGAGGTAGCTCACGAGCAAGATTACAAACGTAATCAGTAAGAATCTTAACTTTTCTCTAAGTAGTTCGTTGATAGCAAGAAACATCTTAACTTACTGTAGCACACCAAGCGATAAATCAGTCTGTTCATTTGAGCGCATAAATCATAAAGGAAAGTCCAGTGCTGTAAATACTCACTAGACTTCTTGTCACATATATAACATTAGCTCGCACTGGCCGACAGTTTGCGAACCAGTAGCATAAAGCTTAATAAGCAAAAACCACCTCGATTATAAGAGGTGGCAACCGCTAGATACACTCACTGAGTGCCTCAAAAGTTCAAATTGGCTCACCATACGGGTCACGGAACAATCACAGGGGTGGGGGCACGAGATGAGACAGATGAGACACAAAACGCATGTTTTAGTGTGTGTCTCCTTTTAAAGGAGTTTAGCTAACAAATTCCAGATCTTGAATCAGGTTTTATAACTAAAAGGAGGCTTGAGGCCTCCTTTTAGGTTAGAACGCGCAACTGCTATTTCTTCTTCGACGAGATAGCAATTTTCTTTGGTTCAGGCAGTGGTGTGAGCGGGACGCTCACTTTTAGGACTCCGTCATCGAGGTGTGCCTCGATTTTATCAGCGTCTGCTCTCTTTGGTAGTGCAATGCGTCGGTAGAAACTACTTGAGCTTTCGCGCACAACGTATTGCTTGCCTTTATCTTCCTCTTTTTCGTGACGTTCGGCACTAATCACGAGTGTACCGTTCTCCACTTCGATATTGACATCTTTCTGCTCAAAGTTAGGCAGATGCGCCTCAACCACAAGGTTATTATCTTTAGTAAAGACGTCAGTCGTCGGAATGTTAACGCCTTTTAGGGGCGACATCCAGTCATCACCAAAGAATTGTTTTTGTAATGCAGAAAGTTCTGCAAACGGATCCCACTTTACAAGGTTGCTCATACTATTCTCCTTTCATCATTGTATTAATGGTTTCCAGAGAAGCATAAAAGCTTCTATTTCTAATATAGAGAATTAGCACTCTCATGTCAAGAGTGCTAATTCAGATACCTAGTAGAGTGAATGCTCACTGGGCACACTCTAAAATATGCGCTCTTGGCTCAACTTACGGGCCACAGAATTTATGCGGATTTAGTAATCAGTAATATGCCAATAAAAATAACATACGTAATAAATGCTGAATATGCAAAAAATGCCGTCAACTTTCTGTGCTTTTTCATGCCCCATAGATAGCTTACTATACTTAACAAAACCCAACATAAAGAGTGTCCGTATATAAGGACTAGCTTTTGTATACCGCTTGCTTCAAGTGCTTCGCCAGGTATAACTACGAAATATATTACAGCGATAATCAGTGCAATTATTGCACCGATATGTCCGTATAAGATGCGGTGCTTTTCAAGATAACCTCTCATGCTCCAATTATATAGTAAAAGAAGTCCAGTAGCTTAGATGAATACTGGACTTCTTGTCACATATATACCCTTGGCCCACAACGATAGAACAAGTTATAACGATAGTTAAGCACGAAATGACAGTAGACTAGACTCCCTGCGTTAATAAAATAATCAACAATACGCACAGAACAGCCGAATATGGCAACCAAATCCGCTCGATTTTACTCCGTGAAATCGCATTCATAATGATACCGATACCAAAATAGATTGCCGTAAACCATAGGAAAACCATCTCAAAAGAGCTTGTATATAGACTTATGCTACCTGTAAACGACAAAATGACCGAAATAATAAATAGCAGGAATACTGCGGAAATGGCACTTGAAATCCTCAGCTTTTGTGGCAATACTGCATCATGCTGACCACCCCATGCTGCCTTGCCGAATGGTGCTCCAAAAGCTAGTGATGTCTGAAATATAACAAGTCCAGACAAGAAGACAATCAGAAAAATAGCAATTAAACTCATTGTTCCAATTATAGCAAAACTAAAACATCATGACTTTCACGTGAGACTCATTGTCCGGTGATGATCTTTCCGCCAATTGTTTGAACATCTGCCAGTCCGTGTAGGTCGATAACATTCGTGTAGCCAGCGTTTTTGAGAATAGTCGTGGCTTGGCCCGAACGATTACCGCTGTGACAGTACACGTATATTTTTGTGTCTATTGCTACATCTGGCAGTTTACTGGCTTGCATATCTTGCAGGCTCCAATTGGTTGCTCCGGCGAAATGCCCGGCCTTGTATTCGTCAGTGTTACGGACATCGTATAATTTAGCTCCATTCATTACGTCTTGAGTGACGGTGGCAAATGTCGTACTTGGTGCGGCATCCTTCGTATTCGACTGACTGAACCATATCAACCCACCAAACATTGCCACGATAATCCCTACCCAAATTACTACTTTTTTCATACACCCTCCTTATGACATTGTTTGCATATTCCAGATACTGTTAGGCTGCCCGATATCGAACAATCCCGTCCAATTGCATTCTCGATCGACGGTCGCACGAGATCACCAAGCTGTGCGTCGCGCAGCATGCCGCAGACATCACACAAAAAGTGGTCATGCGTCGCGAGATTGGCATCATACCGTAACACATTTGCGGCACCACTCGGTGCTAGCTGTAGCTCGCCGCGTTCGTATAATCTCGAGGTTATACGATGCACAGTGGTCGCGCTGATATCAGGGTAGGTAGCCTGCAAGTGCTCTAGTACCATCGCGTTGGTCGCATGCCCCTGCACCGTCATAAACTCGCGAACGGCGCTGATATATTTGGTGGTGCGGTCAAGCGGGGTTTGCATGTCTTAAGTGGCGCTTTCTAAGTATTCACGGATCTTGAGTGCCGCCCTGGCACCATCACCCACCGCGCTGGCGATTTGCATGGTTGCATGACTACGTACGTCACCAGCGACAAAGACACCAGCTACTGATGTTTGGAGATTTTCATCTGACTTTACTAAGCCAACTTCATCGAGCTCGACACCGCTGCCTGTTAAAAACGCAGTATTTGGTAGCAACCCGATAAAGACAAATACACCGTCGGCTTCAATCATTCGTTCTCCACCTGTTTGCTTCTGCTTCACTCTCACGCCTACCACTTTTTCATGCTCGGCAACAATTTCTTCAACTGTCACGTTAGTATGCACGGTAATTGTGTCACTCATCGTTTCGAGTTTGCGCTGTAACACCTCGCTGGCTTTCAGTTCACTGCGTACTAGCAGGTCGATATGGGTCGCAAAGCGCGTCAAAAACATCGCTTCCTGCACGCCGCTATTGCCGCCGCCTACCACAATCAGTCGCTTGCCGGCGTAAAATGCCCCGTCGCAGGTCGCACAGTAATGCACCCCGCGCGCGTAGTATTCTTCCTCGCCCGGCACACCAAGTTTGCGGTAGTTGCTGCCGGTTGCGATCAGCGCGGTGCGTGATCGGACTTCGCTATCATCAACCGTCAAAATTATTGCTTCGCCATCTCGTTTAAGGCTTTTCACCTCACCGAATTCTATCTTGGTACCAAATCGCTCGGCCTGTCCGCGTAGTTCATCAGCCAAGCGCAGACCTTCAATACCCTTCATGTATCCCGGATAGTTATCGATCCAGTCAGTGGTGGCTGCGAGCCCTCCCACAAGACCTTTTTCATATAGGGTGGTGTCGATTTCTTCGCGCGTGGTATAGATAGCCGCCGTGAGCGCTGCTGGCCCCGCCCCGATAACGACGAGGTCGTGAATATCTTTTGTCTTATTCATACGTTTTAGTATAAAGCCTTTACTTGTTAATGTAAATGGTTTACATTAAATAGCATTGGTTTATGCAAATAAGGGGAACAAAATATGGATCGAATCATCATCGATGTCCGCGAAAAATTTGAGTACAAAATGGGCCACGTCAAAGGCGCTATCAATTTGCCGCCCGCTAAACTCATGCAAGGCCTCCCCGACGAGCTCGCTGATGTACCAAAAGACACCGAAATCGTGCTCTACTGCCTAAGCGGCGCCCGTTCCGGTGCCTCAATCCGCATCTTGCAACAATATGGCTTTACAAATCTCGTGAACGGCATCAATAAAGACCACGTCAAGGCTAAATATTTATAAATCATGGAACCTGGTCGGATTTTCAATTGCACAACTTACATACGAGCGGCTGGTCACTTTTGGAACTAAAATACAGAGTTAAATATATGCTTACGCCGCGAATATCACGAACAAGCCCGAGCTTGGCGGTGATCGGGTTTAACTCTCGTGCGGTATTCATCGAAATCACTGAAGCCGAGCGTTACCCCTTCTGGAAACAGTGACTCAACATACGGCTCAAACGCATGCCCGGCGTCGAACATTGCTTGTGTTGCTGCGTCGACAGCTGGAAGCTTGCTCGGGTCATTCTTTTTCAACCAAAGCCAGGCTGGGTGGCGGAGAAAGAGCATGTAGTCGGATTTGGAGATCATTCGTTTGCGTCTTTTTGATTAAGTAATTTCACGAACTGAATAGTCTTACCCCTACTCCAGTCCATTATCTTAGAGTACCTGCCTGTATGAGCTAGAGGATTATTAGTACGACACCCTTCACACTCAATAATCACCTTTTTTGGTTTCTCAGCACTTAACAGCAGTAAACTCAGCTGATCTTTTGAAACCTCGTCCGGTTTTCGTATAGTTTGTCTGCACGACAATGGTATTACATATTTCAATCCGTCCATTTGCCAGATGTTCCAGCTAACAATTTCAGCGAAGTACTCTAGCTGCTCGTCGGTGAGGCTTTGCTTAGACTTGAGTTTTAGTTTGTTGGTACAAAAATCCTTATAGAAATCGTCGATAGTCAGAAGCATATTCTCGCGTGCAATCAATAGATTATCCCCCTGCCATTCGTAACCATAGGTGGCTTTGAGTGCCAATTCGGCATATTTTAGCCACTCTTTCTTGCTACTCACGAACTCGCCCACCACTTGAAGTTTGCGGTCAAAGAACCCGACACGATTCTTTGGAGCAATAACAACACCCGTGTTAGCGGTAGGGTTGTAGCGGCCAGCAATGAACGGCGCCTCGCCACACGTTATTTCAAGTCGACGTTCGGATATGTAATCTACCCAGTTATCTTGGCCAACAGGCCAGTTCTTGCTCGCCCAGTCGATGGCCATGTTCATCTCTTTAACAATTTTCAGAGGAGTAAAAACTTCCGCCTTATCTTTGGTGCGGTATTTTTGTTCCTCCTTGCTTTTGGCGGCGCGCGGCTGGATTAACTTACCATTCACTCCGGTAATTTGTTCGCGTTTAATTTGCTTTGTTGGCGCGTAATCCTTGCCGTGCTTGATATAGCTATCGGTTGCCCAGATGATATTAAATGGTCGGCTAGGTTTGTGGCGCGTCCTGTCGATCAAAAGAATATCTAAAACACGTCCGCGGTTGCGGAGGGTGTTTTCGCTAATATCGATTTTATTGGCAGGATTCATGGACAGTATCTAGCCTCCTACTCCTCACCGGCGTCAAGATAGGTCTGATCGTTCAGTTTTTTCAGTGACCGAATTGGATCTACCCCATTAAGAGATACTCGTTGCGACTGGGCCATATTTTGTAGCTTTAAAAATCTGTCTTTTTTCTCTAGACCTTCATGTATTAAGGTTGCGTTATAGCTCTCAAGGTTCGATATAATAATTAGCTCGTTAATGCTCGCTGTGTCACGAATATTCTCACCCTTAGCAGCTCTTTCAGGATTGGCATCACGCCATTGCTTTGCAGTCTGACCAAAAAGCGCCACATTTAATAGATCAGCCTCATCTGCATAAAATAAACCTTTATTCCAGTGAACCTTAGGGACCAATTTATCCTTCACGGCGTCGGTGTGCACTTGGTAGTTGGTCTTGCTTAACATTCGGCGCACATCCCACTCTAGGTTGTACTGATTGGTCTCAATCTCCTTGAGGCGCTGATACTCTTTAATAAGATACAGCTTGAACGTTGGATTAATCCATGTCCCAAACTCAAATGCGATATCACGATGGGCATAGGTTCCTCCATAGCGACCTGTTTTTGACACAATACCTTTTGCATTGGTCCTTTCCGCCCACTCTTTGACACTAATCTTAAAACTATTAAGCCCGGCTTTACTTTTAATTACGTCGAATTCGCCATAATTAAAATCTGGATTATACATACTTTCCCAAACAGCCAAAAACTCAAGTGTATTACGATTGCGCAACCAATCTGCTACAAAAAAGTCACCGTCTTTACTCTTCAACATATCTGTAAGTGATATATAGTCTTCGCCATTGACCTGCTTTACAGAAATAG
Organism: Saccharimonas sp. (SeqCode); assembly: GCA_049293215.1. Classification (GTDB taxonomy): domain Bacteria; phylum Patescibacteriota; class Saccharimonadia; order Saccharimonadales; family Saccharimonadaceae; genus Saccharimonas. Next base: position 10,411 of record JBATSI010000057.1, read on the forward strand.
GCTGCTGATTGACACTAATTTGACGTTTTTTAAACACCATACCTACTCCATAGCCTTAACGCGGGATTCGATGAAGTCGATTTCTTCTTGGCTGAGGTCATATTTTTTGTAGAGTTGTTGGTCGATTTCGGGGATTGA
>JBATSI010000058.1:0-4754 GCA_049293215.1 Saccharimonas sp. (SeqCode)
GTAAAGGAGGAAGAAATGACTACCTTAGAAGCAGCAATATCAACCGTACACACCAGCTACAACGGCTGGCAAAATCGGGAAACGTGGCTAGTGAACCTATGGCTTTCAGAGAGCATGGGTAGCTACGAGTTTTTGCAAGAGATTTGCGAAAAAGATTGCGAGGCGTGGGAGAAAGCCGAAGAACTTGAGGCGCACTTCCAAGACCAGCTAGAAGATATGTACGACGTACCTAGCTTCTGGTCAGATATTCTCGGCACAGCACTCGATCGAGTGAACTGGGTAGAGATTGTCACGAGCAATCAGTAGCCTAGCGTCCTCGGGCATGACGATAAACTGCCCGATAAAGTTTAACCAAGGAGAATGTATATGGAATCGAGAAAAATGACACTAGAGCAGCACCGCGAGTTTTGGGCGAAGATCGCCAAGGAAAACGGGTGGTATAAAGAACCGTTCTATATTCAGGTATGGACTGCCAGCGACGGCAAGATTGTCGATAGCGTAGCCGCCAAGACCATGACGCAAGATGTCTTTGTCGAGCATCTGGACGCTGAAGTATTCGCCATAGACGGCTATTGGGTGGACGATAAGTCGCCTATCGAGGGCGAGCTTATCTGTGCCTATGACAATACCCCCGACGGCTATATTGACGACGACATATTCTACTACGGCTTAGACAGGAAAGCTATCGAGCAAGCGATAGCGACGAAAGAGCCGATAGACGGTGATTTTATCATCACGAGCTTCTGGGCTTGCGACTAGCCCGAAACGTCCTGAGTATGACGATAAAAGGCTCAAATCTAGACCACAGCAACAGGGGTATGCTACAATAGACCGGCTAAACAAACGGTCTGTTCGTCTAGTGGTTAGGACTCCAGGTTCTCATCCTGGCAACGGGGGTTCAATTCCCCCACAGATCACCATAGCCGATTTTTAGTAAAACTACCTCTGTTATGAGGTAGTTTTTTGTATGCTTTTCTGCAAACAATAGGGTGTTCCTGTAAGAGTCTTCCTCCCTCTGTCTTCTCATTATACGGGTGAACCAAAACAATCAAGGTAGTATTCACCCGTAAGATATAAATCATTTTTTCTTTTAATTGCATATCTTAAGGGGAATCTCCACCCTGACAGTTTTGGATTCATCCCGAGCCCTTTTGACAGAGAGGCAGGAAGCCCTCTCAGAAAGCAAAGGAGGGTCTATGGACACCGAAGTAGCAGCAAAGATAGCAACCTTAAACGACGCAGCCCGTCGCAACGTCTTGAATTACATGACATCGGCAGGCGTTATATCACTACCGCCAGAAGTAGTAGGAGATATTTATACACGCGTCTATAACTACAAGAACTTTGTAGAAAACGAAAATGACCCGTATGGTGAGCATGATTTTGGCTCATTCAAGATACACGGGCATAAAATCTTCTGGAAGATAGATTACTACGACCAGCAGTTGAAATACGGGGTTGACCCACTCGATCCGAATTGCCGACGAGTAGTCACCGTCATGTTAGCCGAGGAGTACTAGCTCCTCGGTTTTTTAGTTCAGCAATAAATTAGTAGCCCAAGGAGGTTTGACATGGAAGTTTACGCGACACAAGAAGCTGGCACACTCGACCGCGAGGAGCTGGAAAAAGTAGCACTCATGGCAGTCTGCACCTGTCTTTACTACGACCTTGCAGACAATATCGACAGTGCGAGCGATGAGGAGCTTTGGCAGATTATCGACAACCGAGATGCCGAGTGTAACCACGAAGACGAGTAGCAACTCGCTGTCCTAGGTAAGACGAGAAACTGCCTAGCAAAGTTTAATCCTAAAGGAGAATTATTATGCATTATTTAGTACGACTTATCGTTGAAGCGGATACCGTAGAAGAAGCGAATATCCAAGCCGATTCCGTGATGATGGACTTGGTAGAGTGGCATGAGTTTGATTGGTATACCATGCAAGACATGGAAAGCCGTTGGGATGATTGCTGGAAGCCGATACGCCTTGCGACAAAGAAAGCTCAGGCCATGGTACAAGAAACCATGCAAGAGCAACGTACAGTATTTGATGAGTTGATGGCGACGATACGATTCATGATGAGTCATTACAACGACGAGCAAATATTTAACGAAGAGTTTAAGCAAGAAATGCCAGGGCGTTACCTGTCGCGCTATCAGTTTAGTAAAGCGAGTGGCTACAATGCCGATGCGTGCCAGCTTTACGATACGAATGGCAACGCTATTACGAATCAGCGAGATCTTGATGCATACCTCAAAGAACCGAAGCGTCTTTGGGTAGTTCAAGTAGACTGCCATAACTAAGCAATCACTGTCCTGAACATGACGATAAACGGCTCACTTTTTAATGTAAGGAGAAAATACTATGAAGATTTCAGAAAACATCACACGAGAAAAATATGGCCATCGAGGAGGCGGCTGCGAGCTAGATTTAACAGAATATGGCTACGAAGATGAGTTTTTGAGTGCCTACCAGAATTATCTAGGCGGCGGTATGCTTGGCTCTGTCGCTAATAGCTGTACTGTCGAGAATTGGCAAGATGACCCGAAGCTATTTGAGTTAGCCCGTCAGTTCCGAGAATACTTCTGGGAGCGTATGAATGACTATGAGTATCTCGATGAGTATAACGAGATAACCGACGGCCGGCCCGTTAGTTACCCAGGGATATAGCCCACCAGTCCTAGGCAAGACGTAAAACTGCCTAGCAAAGAAAGACCCACTAGCCGCACCATGCAGACAGTTCCCATACTAAAGCATGTGACCTATCTGCATCGTCCGCCTAGTAAACAGCAAGTAATGGCATTATCCGTACTTACCCCCTCGGGCTGGCACATGCGTCCCGCAGTGACCAGCCCTCGTGTGCAAGAACGAACAATGCCCCGGACGTATCTACGGCACGACATCGATTGCTTGTTGTTTGTCTTATTCGTCGCAAGACACGGACAGCTGGCACATATCGTCCGTTGGACGAAATGTACACAGACTGCCCGCGCACTTGGCCAAATAAGTCATTCAAATGTGTGGGCGAATATGACCATTACAAGCTCGTAAACTCACTTGCAATCGTCATATTCGCCCCCCTATACCCCCCAATTGTCACTTAAAATAGTAGTTTGTTTTGATTTATTTTTTATGTTTACGTAAGACTATATTTTTACATGTTTATAATCTGTTATTTTATATTTTCACTCATTCTATATAATATAGAGAATGAGAGAGTAAGAGTATGAAGAATGTAGAAGAAAAGAAGAAAGAGAGAAAGCTAAACAAAGGACAGGTAGCGGTATTGAAACTGTTGTATCGCTATCGTTTCACAACCTCCGAATTGCTGGCAAAAGCCGAGAATCAAAAGCATTTACAAGTAACAAGATCACGGCTGGCAACGCTCGAAAAGCAAGGCTATATTGGCAAGCGATACGACAACTCATATAAGCTACTAGGTAAGTTTGCTTCGTACTATTTATTGCCCAAAGGCCTACAGTATTTGAAATCTATCGAAGCGGCCGAGCCTCAAATAATAAAAATGATTTACAACGATCGCAAGGCATCCGACAAGTTCGTTGATTTTTGCCTGCAAGTTTGTCGTATAGCGCAAGCTCTTATTTCCTTTTATGGTGAAGAAGCTAAGATTTTTACCCGAACCGAGTTGCTGGATTATGACTATTTTCCGCAGCCCCAACCTGACCTTTATATGTCTATTAAGAGAAAGCCAGTGCGGCATTATTTTGTAGACTTGTATGACGACAACACACCTGCATTTGTTATGGCTAAAAAGCTACGGCAATATATCGACCATCATGAATCTGGCGAGTGGGATTCAACCGATAGTGCCTATCCTGAAATAGTTATAGCCTGTACAAGCCCTGCGGCTGAGCGGAGAGTACGCAAGAAGCTATTACCTCTAGTAGAGGGTGTTCAAGGAAACCTAACCGTATACACCGTTACAGAGGCTCGATTGCTAGACGAGAGTGCTATTTCAGACAACCCATTTAAGAAGATATAAAAAGTACAAAAAACTCCCTCAAAAGGGTTGAACTACAACTATATCTATAGTAAACTATAGATATAAGTATAGTACACATACTTATGGAGGGCAATATCATGGGTAGAAGAAAAGGCTCAAAGAATAAAAAACCAACTATAGACCCGTTACATACGGTGATGACTACCGAGGAACGGCTAGAGTTTATCGCTAATCTGATAGTTGATCGCATAGAAGACGATCAGGCAAGCGGCTTTAAGCTGCTTGAGGTGATTGGAGACGGTAATGAACGACCTCTTGCCTAGAATCTATGCAGTCGGTGCGATTCGCGTATCGACTGAAAAGCAAGGTCGTGATGGTGATTCGCCAGACGACCAGCACAAAGTGATTGATCGTTTCAGTCTTTCGCGCAATATGACGATACAGAAGTATTTTGCATTTCTAGAATCTGGCTCAAAAGCCGAGCAGCCAATGCAAGAGGCTATCGACTACTGTAAAGACCCGAAAAACCAGATCAAATACTTTATTATCAAGTCGATTGACCGCTTTACCCGTGGCGGCTCACGTATATACGAAGACCTGAAAGAGCAACTTGACGCCTGTGGCGTAATCCTCATAGATGTGTATGGTGTTATCAGCACCGAAAAAGTAAATACGCTAGACCATCTAGGGTTTAGCTACAAATGGAGCGAATATTCTCCGAGCAAGAAGACTGAAATCTTAGAGGCTGAACGTGCTAAAGATGAAGTACGTGACATCATGACCCGTATGAT
>JBATSI010000059.1:0-2947 GCA_049293215.1 Saccharimonas sp. (SeqCode)
TGATACGTGGATGATTGACGATAGCGCGTGCGATAGCGAGGCGCTGCTTTTGTCCGCCAGATAAATCCTTCGCTTTGTTCTTCGCCTTATCGCTTAGCCCCACGCTCTCCAGTGCGTTGTCTATGAGATTTTTGCGTCTATTTGGCGCAACGTTGGCGATTTCAAGCGGGAGGCTGACATTATCTCTCGCAAGCTCGTTGCCCTGCACAAAAAAGCTTTGAAAGATAAACCCAATCTTTTTTGCGCGAAAGGTGTCAATCTGCTTTTGTTTTAACGATAAGATGTCTTTTCCATCAATGATGACTTCTCCTTTCTCTGGTTTGTCGAGCCCGCTTATTGCGTGCATCAATGTCGACTTACCGCTACCTGACTTACCGATAATTGCAACGCTTGCACCGTCTGGAATAGTAAGGTTGATATCGTCAAGCGCTCGAAACGCGGTATTTTTCTTGCCGTAAGTTTTTGTAACATGTTTTACTTCAATCATAGCTGCTCCTTTTTTCTTATTCTGTTCGTAGTGCTTCTATTGGGTCGAGTTTGGCTGCCTTTCGGGCTGGGAAATACCCTGACAAAATGGCGACAGCCATGAGTGCAAGAATCAAAACTGCGCATGATAGCCAATCCATTTTCAATAACTGTGTGCCCGGCTCAAGCGTCAATGCCGATGCAATGATTGGATTAAATAGTGTCACGAGAAAGGCAAGCCCCACACCAATAACACCTCCGAAAAAGCCAATCCATGCAGCTTCGTAACGGAATAATTTAGCGACATCTTTGCGTCGAGCACCAAGTGCTTTCATGAGCCCAATTTGCTGAGTTCGCTCTAGTACCGATATATACTGGGTGTTGATGATGCCGAATACACTAGCAATAATTGCAAGTAGCCCAAAGCCCATAAGCCCATACTGAACGATATTCATCACTTGCATAACGCTGCTGCGCATTTCTGCAAACGTTTGCGCCTCGTAGTTGCCTGCTGCGAGGATACTTTGCTTTACGGCATTGATATCTGCAGCTTTCTTGACGCGAACCATAGCGCCGTAATATTGCTCTGGCGTGTCGGCGGGCAGTTGCAGCTTCTGGATAAGCTCACCATCTTTGTTCGAGATTCTAAACTGATCATAATAGAATCCAAGTGGACTTGACGGCTGTTTATCGACCGCTACGATAGTAAACTCTTTTGTAAATTTTGTCTGATCTGCTGCAACAAACGTCGCCTTTACCGTTTTACCAAGTGCATCCTCGGCATTCTTGAACCCAAACGCTGTCACGTATTTGTGAGGAAGAACGATTTGGCCCTCTTTTATCTCATAGTTATCGCCAAGCTTACCTGCGGAGAGGTCGATTGCAGAATCATCTACCTGTGCTTCCATTTTTCCTTCATACTCATCGCTATTGTTTGCCGATAGAGAGTATACGTCTGGACTAAATGTAGCATATGCAGCTTCCACACCATCGATGCTTCGTATCTTTTTCATGTCTGCCGGGGTTAGCATTGCCATACTTCCCTGTGAGGTTTGTTGAGATTCGCCTAGTTTTTTAGGAGTGTCATCCGTGTTTGTCTGCTGTGTATCCTGCTTTGCATAAATATTGATATTACGAACGCTCCCCATAACACTTACCATATTATCAAGATACGCTCGTCCACCGTTTCCCGCTGCCATTGCAAGTGCAATAGTAAACGCACCGACCCCGATGGCGAGACTCGTGAGTAATGTCCTACCCTTCGCTTGTCGCAGATTTTTTGCCGCCCTTCGTGTAATATCTTGAACTCTCATTGATTAGTTCCTTTCTTCTGTTTGCGTGTCGTTAGTTTCTTGACCTGCGACAATTACATCTCCGCACGCTTGGGATATAGTCTGAGCCGTCTTTTTTGTACCATTGTATGTCAGCGTATTGCTTGATACTCCTTTTACGTCAAGTCTGCTTGTTTCTTCCTCTCCAGTGCCGCATACATCAGACTGTTCAATTGCTAGTGATCGTACAACACCCGCAGACACTCGTCCGCTGTCTATGTTGACTTGAAGGTTCTCGATAGTTGCATCATCAAGGGAAGTTTGTGCAATGTGTCTATTCAATACATTAACCTGTGTATATCTTCCAGTGAGCGTCATGTTTCCTGATATGTTCTCCGCATTGAAACGTTCTTGCCGAGTGTTATTGGTGTAATGAACGTTCATATTATTGCCATCAACTGCAATCGTCTCTATTGCGGGACCGTACACAGTCATAGAAAATGACGTATAAGATGAATGCGTTTTGTCTGCCGAAGCTTGATTGATGGTTATTGTTGCAGTATTGTTTTCGCTGTACGCTATAGTAGGAGCTACCCCCTTGGTCGTCGCATCAAGTGTGAGTTCATAGCGAGGTCGTTCATTTGTCACGACATACTCTATTTGAGCATTTACTGGCGATATACTGTTGTTCGATTGAGCTTTAATATTGAGTCGTTCAACGTGCGTGAAGTTGTCTGGTAAAACGACGCTCTTGACTACCCGTGAATTATGTATGCTGTTATCTCTCTGCCATTCATCATAAAACAGTAACCCTGCGGCGCTACTAAACGATAGTATTCCCGCTGCAATAATAGCAACAATTGCGGCACCAACTCTCTTGCTGTACTTACGAAAGAATAGTGCATAAGCAATAATACTAAATGGCGTGGTGAGTAATATGCCGCTGAGGATAAATAGAAGATATACGAGCCATCCGATGAAAGAATTTGCTGTATACGAAACAATAGGATTGTCTGGCATACCAAGGACGATGCCGCCCCAAATCGTAACGATGAGCGCCCCTAATGCGTGAATGAGCGATAGAACACCCAATCCATAAAGTAGCACTTTTTGTAGAACAGCCCCAGATGATCGCGCGCTCACGGTATTTGATTCTTGAATGCTTAATTTCTTGATAGAAGCAAGTGTGATAGGCTTGCCTTCGAGCTGTA
>JBATSI010000060.1:0-1720 GCA_049293215.1 Saccharimonas sp. (SeqCode)
GACTACAAGTGTATCATCTCTATATACTAAACTTAATAGAGAGCATGCAGGGTTTGTAGCAAAGGTAGAAGGTACTGAAGAAAGAATATTTAGAATAAACGAAGAAATGATGAAGTTATCTGATGATGATGAGGATGAACTTAAAAGTAAGAAAGAAGATTTAGAAAAGAAAGTTAAAGGTATAGATTCTAAGTATGTAAATAATAAGTATATTGATATATCTATAGATGATATTTATACAGTTAAGAATTACATTACTAATATACTATCTATATTAAGAGAATCTCAAACATCTGATTTTGAAATATCTAATATAATGAAATCTAACGAAGACATTAGAGATCATGTTAATAAGTATAAGAATATACTAGCTAAGTATAAGTCAGAGTTAACAGAGTTAGAAACTAAAATAGAAGACATATCTATATCGTCTAAATTCATAGAGCAAGAAGTTCATCCTAAGTGTGTACTACCAATGTGTGAACTTGCTAAAGAATATAAAAGACAAATAGATAAGTTAAACTTGTTTAACACATTAGACGATAGAAAGAAAGAATTAGAAGATCTTATAGATAGATCACAAGACGATTACGATAAAAGTATATATGAAGCTTCTGTAATTAATAGTATACGTAACTTTGATACTCCTACTGAGATATTAGCATTATTTGATAATCATAATGTTACAGAGTTAATAGATATAAAGAACTTAGAAAAGTTAGAAGGTATATTTATAAATTATGTATTTTATTTAAATGATATGAAAGAAAAGAAAATGTACGTATCTGAATTAGATAAGATATATTCTATATTAGATTTAATGGATAGGGATATAAAAGATAAAAGTTTATCTTATACATTAGAATTGAAAGAGTTATCTGAAAATAAGAATGATTATATAAAATCTATTAATGAGCTTAATACTATAATAGAAGCTATAAATAAAAATAGTTTACATATATCTAAATATAGTACTATAAATTACAATATGATAGATAAAGAGATGAATAACTTAAAAGAAAAATATAATGATATTAAAAAAGAAATTAAAGCTAATGAAATGAAGATAGATAATATGAATAGATTAACTACTTCTATTAATGAAAATAAGGTATTAATTAAGACTTATCAAGAAAAGTACAATAACATAAGAAATGATATTAAAAATAACAATGAACTTACTCGTGAATTCGAGACAATGAAAGACGAGAATAATGTTATAAAAATAATACGTGATATAGTATCTAATGATTTACCTTCTAGAATGTTAGAGTCTTACCTTAATGATATTTCTCATATGGTAAATATATTACTATCTGATTTTATGAGTATTAGATTTGATGTTACTGATGGTATTGATATAGTGTGTAATAGAGACGGAGAAGAAAGATTATCTCAAAACTTATCACAAGGTGAATCTTCTATGTTATCTATAGCATTACTAATGACATTCAAAAAATCTATTAATTGGGATATAATAAGTATCGATGAAGGATCATCTGTATTAGATGAAGTTAATAAAGATAGATATATAGCAATGATAAGAGATTACAGTGAAACAGTAAATACGTTGAAACAGATATTTTTAGTATCACATGACTATATAATAGATAGTAGTGCTGATGTTAAGATTATAACTATAGGAGATTGAGAGGGTTAGTTATGTATGATATATTTTATTTACAATTAATATTTGGATTCATATTACTAGGTGGTGTAT
>JBATSI010000061.1:0-8969 GCA_049293215.1 Saccharimonas sp. (SeqCode)
GTATGAGCAGAGCGAGTGAATTTTTGACAGTATTTAGTAAGCTAGAGGATGAGATTTTACGGCGCGCGCGCAAGGTGCCGCAGTTGCGAGGCTTCGCTCCGCACGAACAAAGCAAGAAGGTACAATCTTTTGCTGGTAGTCTGGATGTGCTGCAGGATTACGGAAAAGACCGCGTTGTAAGCGAGCATATCGACACCTTGCGCCTGTACGGCAAGCTACGGAATGCACTCTCGCACAACTTTAGCGACAACCCGATTGCTGAGCCGCATGAAGACACTGTCTCTGGAATCAAGCGACTATACGATGCTGTGACTAAACCCCAATTGGTATCTCAGATTATGACAGAAAAGCCGGTGGTGTTTAATGTAGGTGATGACGCCTATGAGGCGTTGGGCGTTATGGATAAGAATTGGTATACATCCGTACCGGTGTATCGCGGCGATGATCTTGTCGGAGTGCTGTCCGAGCGATCAATGCTTAGATGGGCCGTGGCATCGGCTGATGATGATGTGAAACTGACGGAGCTACGGACGCTCGCAGACATAGAGGAATACCTCGATACTCCGGATGATTCCGAAACTGATCTGTACTATTTTGTGGCAAAGGATACGGACGTGTATACTGTGCGTGATTTGTTTGACCATGCCATACAAGATGGTAAGCGAGTGGCAGCGGTATTCGTAACGCATAACGGTAAGATAAGTGAGTCTCTACTGGGTATAGTGACCGCTTGGGATCTGTCTCGCATTGACAAGTAGCAATGCTTATGCTAGATTGGTAATACGTTAACAATTTAATATCAAGAGCGTAGCGAGAGACCTGACTCTGTGACCTACCAGCAACCGACCCATACGGCACGGTGCTCCATTCAGCCCATAGAAAGGGACGATATGAATATATCTACAGAAATAACAAAGTGTGAAGTGTGCGGAGATTTTCGTGGTTTTATAATTGACGGTGAAAATCCAGCACAAGCTATGCGCGGCTACTGCAGGTGCGAGCCGGCTGGCTGGGAGAAATGCAAGCGCCATGATGGCCGTGTGCGACGTCGATTCAAATCGATCCGAATCGATAGTCTAGACGGTGATTATCGCTACTTCAGTCTCTACGCCATGCTGGCGCCGTGCCGTGAGGACACCTGCGTACCCGAAGCAAGCTAGTGGAATCTGGCTATTTGCCGTTATTTATGGTTGGTAATACCGTTGTGATCAGCTCGTCAGTTTCGCGCCGCTTACGCTCTTCGGGTGTTTCTTGCGGTGTATTTGTTTTCGATGGTTCATACGGCATCGTTTTGCCGCGCTTTTTCTTGCCTAGCAAAGCTGCTATGACGACACCGATACCAATTCCGATTGCAAATTCCATAACTACAATGTAACAAAAAAGAAGACTCCTGTCTCCTCGCATGCGATGAAACACGAATCTTCTAATTGGATTGTAGCAGAATATTAATAACTCCTTACTTCACGTACTGCCTCATTATACGTACCGAGCAAACCCATAATCTAGAATGCTAGCACCATCACAAGCGCCCACGTAAGATGGACTACGTTTGCCAGGTATATATTGCCTCTTGCATACCGCAGCCATGAAAACAGAACAAAGCCAGCAACAATGATACCGCCCATGAGTGAAAATGTGTCTGCAATCATGAAATGGCCGAGGTAAAACATGACGCAGGTCACGATGGCTGCAGCTATGGAACCGAGCGTCTTGGTTAGCCCTGTCTGCATGTAGCCAGTCGTTAACAGTTCTTGGCAAAAATTGGTTATTATCATTGCGATAATATAAATCCATATCGGAACGTTAAAAGCAGTCGACTTTGTAGCCAGTAGCGCAATAATCAGTATTATAGGCACGATATAGCCAAGAATGTCCCATTTGTCCTTGATTTTTAGAAAACTATAGTCGCGCTCACGCCAGTGCCAGACAACAAGGGCAATGATGTTGATTATGATGATCCACAATGTAAGAAAAATTAAATTAGTCTGAGGGTTAGATGATGTTAATAAACTTGATAAAAACGGAACATCGACTATGAATAGCGCCTGGGTTCCCATCCAAAAAACCCACCAAAACAGAATTATCATGAGTGTGGCGAAAATATTTTTTGTTGTCAGAGCACTCTTTAATGATTTTTGTTTTTGCTTTTTCATCAAATATATCGTAACACAAAAAGGTAACGCTGAGATAGCAGGTGGCGGTTATGATCATTTCGAGGAGTGTGTACTCAAGATAAAACAAAAGACCTTCACTTCACGTACTGACTCATTATACGTACCGAGCAAACCCGTCAAGGTCGTTCGTTCACTGGTAAACGTCAGGAGCGCTCCACCTTGACAGATTTGCCATGCGGCACCGTGTTTTGACTCCGTTACGTAAAGTAAAGGAGAAATAGCAATGAACGTAGCAGAAACAGCACAAACCGTAACCGCCGAGTACAACGGGTGGACTAACTATGAGACATGGGTCGTCAATCTGTGGTTGACGAACCACCAGCGTTACTATGAAGAGCTTTGCAGTATCGTATCGTCAGAAGATGATCTGTACGACAAAGCAGAGGCGCTAGAAGACTGGCTTCGTTTTGAATACGACGGCGAGTATGCAAGCGTCTGGGCCGATCTCGCTAATCATTCACTCAGCCGAGTGAACTGGTGCGAGATTATCGAAAACAACCAGGAGTGATCCTGGCGTCCTGAGCATGACGTAAAAAGGCTCAACTAGCCATTGTTAATTGTCGGTAGAATAACAGTAATGAGCTCTTCGTCATCCTTTTCATCCCAGTTCCGCTTAACTACACTCGAACGAAAATAGCTTAACAACTCTTGAAGATTATTCCCGCTCCACATAGGTAATGGGTGGTTACTGTTCCAGATTTCAGCGACGTCAATATCATGTTCGACCATTTTATCTATTTGCTCAAATTGATCTCCATAACCAACATATAAACCATAGTCATCACTATTTTCGTCAACCAATGACACGCGAAAAGTATACCTGTATTCTGGCTCGCGAGTATATATATCCTCATTACCACGACGACCTGGATATGATTTAGTTGTTTTGACAAACGTGAATCCGCTACTGAGCATTAGTGGTTTAATCTCATCTCTCGTCATAAGAATTATGATACAAGGTTTTCCTTCCTCTGTCTCCTCAGTATACGGGTGAACCAAAACTGTCAAGGTAGTATTCGCCCCTAAGATATAGATTTTTATTCTTTTAATTGAATATCTTAAGGGGAATCTCCACCATGACAGTCTTGGATTCATCCCGAGCCTTCTTTGACAGAGAGGCAGAAAGCCCTCTCGTTAAGCAAGGAGGGTTGTATGACCACAGAAGTAATACAAAACGAAACGTCAGCAAAGATAGCTGCGCTAAACGACGAGCACCGTCGCAGTATGCAGGGTTGTACCGTCACGAAAGGAATCGTGGCGATGGGATCCGCCGCCAACGAAGTATTTGTTGGCGTCAGGGACTATACGGACTTTAACGAAGATAACGATCCGTACGGTGAGCACGATTTTGGCTCACTGAAAGTAGCCGGAGAGAAAATCTTCTGGAAGATAGATTACTACGATGAGAATTTGAGTAAGTGGTGCGATCCGCTCGATCCGGATTGTCAGCGAGTTCTCACTATTATGTTAGCCGAGGAGTATTAGCTCCTCGGTTTTAGTTTGGTGCGTTACGTCGTGGAGCTGGACGTTAAACAGCTCCACTTTGGTTTAGTAGAAATTAAAGCATTGGAGTTTGAAATGAGTATTCAAGAAAATATTACCCGAGAAGAAATTAGTCACCGTGGCGGAGGTGTAGAGCTTGACTTAAGCGACTTTGGCTACGAAGATGAGTACTTGAGCGCCTATCAGAATTACTTAGGCGGCGGGATGCTTGGAGGGATTTGTAACGATTGCACGGTAGAAGACTGGCGCATGGATGAGAAGATTGTCCGGCTCGCCGAACGGTTGAGCGAATACTACCAAGAGCGCATGGAGGAGCTTGAGTATATCGATGAGTATAACGAGATGACTATTGGGCGACCGCTGAGTTATCCGGGATTGTAATATCTTGTCCTGAGCATGACGCAAAAAGGCTTAATAATTCTCATGGATGCTGTCTGGGTATTTATAGTGCACTTGCCGTGATAAAGACGACAAGTAGATTCCAAGATGCGTGCAGAAATATACCAGGTATGATACTGTCCAGCTTACGGTACATTACACAGAGATACATCCCCATGGGTAATACTGCGATAGCTTGGATCGGGTTTAAATGCATGACGGCAAATATCAAACCGCCAACAACGATACTAAATGCGAGGCTATGTTTTTCAAGCAACCTCTTGAAAAGAATACCTCTGAATAAGATCTCTTCGATGATTGGTGCAATAATTACTGTGACGAGTATTGAAGGCCAGAGCCCTAGTGATGCCTGAACGACTCTCGATGCGCTGGCGGACTCACTGTCGCCATTTATTCCAGTAGCGAATGTTAAAATTGCAAATAGAATTAAAATACCAAACATTAATCCATAAAAACCAACAAAATACAGTAGTGCCTTGCCAATTTTGAAGCGTTTAAATCCTAAATCACCCCAGCCAAGTTTGTTAATTTTCAATCTATTTCTAATCACTGCCAAGCTCCAAAATGAACCGATTGCTTGCGCCACTAATACGAAGATGTAAAAAGTATGTGTCGTTAATCCGATTTTATCTACCAAAGAGTACCCGACCGCCTTTGATATGACAAGCGGCAATGCCAGAACAATAAATACTAAAAATTGAAGTAACTGCAGCGACACAGCTAAACGAATACTGAAGATCGGTTTAGTTTTTACTTCTGTTGCCAGCGTTGTTTTTCCTGAACCACCAAGACCAGACACTGCAACTATTATGTGCTTCTTAGTAGCAAGTAAATCCTTTATTCTAACTTTTAATTTTTCAAAATGCATATCTCAATTATAACAAACTTAACCCCCTCCGTTCAGATGGGCATATGTACTGTGTTTTTATTGCTTACCCGTTTTGTCAGGCACCCTTACGACATAGGAGGAACATGCTTGAAAAAATTATCCTTTACTTTTGTGTACGAAGCGCGGTCGTCAGGGAACTGTCAGGCTCCCCATATAATCAACACACAGCCTAAACCGGTTAGATCGTAATCTGTTACCATACTAAGCCCGGGGAGTGGTTCACTTACCTCTGTTTTTAATTTGGTTGACTGTTTATTGTAGCACGAGGTAACAGTATCTCTGTCAAGAGTTTTAGTAGGTGTTTTTCCTGTCTGTCTCACTCTATGAGCACGTCCCGTGTCAACAACCTTTGCCCCGTAAACATGTGTCAAAGAAAGTTAATCTTTGCCTTGTTGTATGAGCCGCTCAACTCGCTCCTTGATTTCATCACGGACACTGCGAACAAGTTCGATTCCTTCTTCTTGGTGGTAGTGGGGATCGATTACATCCCAAAGTATAGCTTTGGGAGATTCAAGCACGTAATTAGGCATGGTCGGCGTCGGGAAATATACAACCAAATCGGCTTGTTTGACCATTTCTTCGGTTAATTGGTCGCTTCGCATTCCGTCCGTAGAGATAGAGATCTCATCCATCACTATCTTTGCGCGCTCTGCGATGTGATCCTTTAGCGCTGCCATGGCGCCAGCGCTAAATGCGCTATTAGTTCCAGTTAGCGTATTATAGAATGCTTCAGCCATTTGGCTGCGCATCATGTTTCCTTCGCAGATAAATAGCACCTTCATTTTTTTGCTTTGTATATCTTTCATCTTTCTCAGTGTACTTTATTTCCATCTCTACTAGAAGAGCTTCTTTCCTCTGTCTCCCTCATTCTACGGGCGCACGTCCCGCGTCAATATCGTTCGTCCCTAGGGTCAAGTCGCCTAGGGGCGCTCCATATTGACCCAGGCCGATGCCAGCCCGTGCTTCTTTGACAGAGAGGCAGAAAGCCCTCTCAAAAAAAGAAGGAGTGCGATATGAACGTAGCAGAAGTACAAACACAAACCGTAACCACCGAGTACAACGGGTGGGGTAATCGAGAAACATGGATCGTCAACCTGTGGATGACAGGCGACCAAGGTTATTACGAACAGCTTTGCGAGATTCTATCGTCGCACGAGGACTTGTACGACAAAGCTGAAGCGCTCGAGGACTGGATCCGATTCGAATACGACGGTGAGTATTCGAGCCTGTGGGCAGATCTCATCAACAATTCACTTGCGGAAGTGAACTGGTACGAGATCATCGAAAAGAATCAGGAGTAGGCCTGATACGTCCTGGGCATGACGGAAAAAGGCTCAATTAAAGCAAGGTATTGAGCAGATATCCTATAGCCATAATGCCCAACGCAACAATCCCAAAGAATGCCGCTAGTAGCTTCATGCTCATGACTTTTTTGAGTATTAACGCTTCTGGAAGTGACAAACCGATTGTCGCCATCAATACGACCATTGCTGTACCGATAGCTACGCCCTTGCCGATGAGCGCTCCAACAATCGGGATTACACCGGCAGCATTTGCATATATAGGAATGGATATGAGCGTTGCGACTGGGATTGACCACCACGAGTTATTGCCCAGTAGTTTTGTTAATAGTTCGGCGGGTACTAGGTTATGGATAGCGGCACCGATCGCAACGCCGATTAGTACATAGGGTATGAGCTTGCGAGATAGTCCCCATGCTTCGCCGAGCCACGTTTTAAGATATTGCTTGCGGAACTTCTTCGTTTTCTCGGCCACCGCTTGCTTACCTTCCGACATTGCCAGAATATCCGGGTTGATATGCTTTTTTGGGTCAACATTCCTAAGTAGAAAACCTGCGAGCATACTGACGAGCATCCCTGCAATGATATAGACAACCATAACTTTCATACCCAATATGCCACCGAGCATGATAATCGCCGTTTCGCTTAGGAGCGGTGAACTGACTAAAAATGTCATCGTAACGCCAAGTGGTATACCAGCACCGAGGAACCCAACGAAAAGCGGAATCGACGAGCAAGAGCAAAACGGTGTGATGAGACCAAGCACTGCGGCGAGAAAATAGTCAAAGCCATGCCAGTTGCGACTCGCTAAGAAGTCGCGGATCTTTTCCAGGGGCAGATAGTGATTGATAACAGCCATCACATAGTTGATAGCAAGCAGCAAGGCAATTATCTTAATACTGTCAAAAAGAAAGAAGTTGATACTATCGGCAAGATGGTTGCCCCTTTCGAGAGACAGCAAACCATACGTCAGCCAATCTACGGCCGACTGAATAGGGTCAAATATACTCATGACTACTTAACGGCTGCTAGGATAGCTTCCTTAATTTTCTCGGTACTTGGCGAGTAGCCTTTCATGGCTATTTTGCCATTCACCACAAGAATTGGCGCTTGCATGACACCAAGTTCCATCATACGGGAAATACCTTCTTGGCCGGACAGATAAATAACTTCATTCTCAATTCCGAGACTGGGTGAAACATACTGGACGATTTTATGTAGCTGTTTGCAGCTCGCACAGCCCGGGCCGACAACTTCGATTGTCGCTACGCCTTCTTTTTTAGATACATTAGCTTGAGTAGGAGCGCAACAGTCGGCCACTTGTTTTTCGTCGCAGCAATCTGTCGTAGTATCTGAGTCGCAGCAAGCTGTTTTCGTGGTACTGCTTGCCCTTTCGCCGCAACAGGAGTCTGCGACCGCATCTACTTCTGCGGGATTACAGAAACTATTGTTTGTATCGTCGTTTTTCATACCTTCTCCTTCTTGAGGTTAAATATTTGTTTCATGATAGCAGCGCCGCTATCTGTGATTGTGTAATACACGCGCTGTCCCTTCTTTTCCGACACCACCAATCCAGCATCTTTAAGATCTGCTAAATGGTGCGAAAGAAGGCTCTGTGAAATATCTGGCAAATGGCTTTCGAATTCACAGACACAATGTTCTTCACCTTTACCGAGTACGCAGAGAATACGCAAACGATTTGGCTCGCTGAGGAGCTTCAATAACTTTGCTGTTTCTTCAATCATATTTGAATCGACTAATGATGGTTTGCAGCAGTTGTATGAACGCATATTCATATATTACTCCGAGGTTTATAAAATGTCAAACAAAAAATTAGTGGAGTTCTTCCTTCCTCTGTCTCCTCAGTATACGGGTGAACCAAAACTATCAAGGTAGTATTCGCCCCTAAGATATAAAACTTTATTCTTTTAACTGAATATCTTAAGTGGAATCTCCACTTTGACAGTCTTGGACTCAGCCTCGTGCCTTCTGGACAGAGAGGCAGAAAGCCCTCTCAGAAATACAAGGAGGGTCTATATGGACACCGAGAAAGTTATAAACGAAACAACAGCAAAAATAGCTGCGCTGAATGATGCGCATCGTCGTAGTATGCAAGGTTGCACCGTCACCAGGGGTGTGGTGTCGCTGGGAAGTGCCGCCAACGAAGTGTTTGTGGGTGTCAGAGATTATACGAGCTTTAACGAAGATAACGACCCGTACGGAGAGCATGATTTTGGCTCACTGAAAGTAGCCGGACAGAGAGTCTTCTGGAAGATAGACTACTACGACGAAGATTTGAAGAGCTGGTGCGATCCGTTAGATCCGGATTGCAACCGGATCTTAACCATCATGTTAGCCGAGGAGTATTAGCTCCTCGGTTTTAGCTAGAGAGTCCTGGGCGTGACTGAAAACCGCCCGACAAAGTTTAACTAAGTTACCTAAAAGGAGTTTGTTATGAAGATTAGCGAAAACATCACAAGAGAAAAGTTTAGTGAGCGTGGCGGTGGTTGCGAGCTGGATCTGACCGAGTTTGGCTACGAAGATGAGTTGATGAGTGCCTACCAGAATTATCTAGGAGGCGGCATCCGTGGATCGGTTGCCAACAGCTGCACCATTGAGGACTGGGAGATGGATGAGAAGCTGGTTCGGCTGGCCAGTGAGCTACGAGATTACTACGATGAGCGGCTTTACGAGCTGGAGCTT
>JBATSI010000062.1:0-10030 GCA_049293215.1 Saccharimonas sp. (SeqCode)
CCTGCCGTTCCAATAATGATAAGCGCGGTACGCGCCAAATATATAGCCAAAATTGCAAATGCAAATGCAAAAACAACAAGCCAAAATCGAATAAATGTCTTCGTGTCTATCTCTATACGTACTCTCATATAGCTAGTATACCATCTTCAAAGAAGAACTTATACTAATGCCGCCATGACAGAGAGGAGAACGATAGACGTACCCGCAAGCGCAGAAACAGCGATCATCATGCGATTTGGATAATAATCAACTCGCTGTGCTGTTTTGCGCGGCGATCGAGCGCGTGCTACAGTCTTCTTTGGTGTCTTCGCGGAACGTTTTGTTGTCTGCTTCTTCATGCATTAATTGTACACTATCAGTCATTCCTTTGTCGATAGTTCTTATGTTTTGCTATACTAGATACAATGAGTTACCATTCTAAAACAAGTAAACAAACCCTCGCTGAGCTAGATACCACAATAGACGGACTAACAAAAACAGCTGTCGCTGAACGACTTCAACAATATGGACCAAACACTATTTCTGTACGAGCAGAGCCACTTTGGCATCGTATCATAGAACCATTTATGTCTGTTTTTATGCTTGTGCTATTTGGCGCAGCAGCAATCAGTTTCCTCCATCATGCGTTTATTGATGGCATTATTATCGTCGCCATTATTTTAATTAGCGCCGTTATCGACTACGTCCAGCAGATTTCTACAGAACGAATCTTGCGATCGCTGCGTAAGCGTACAACGCTCGAAGTACGAGTACTTCGTAGAGAAGGTGAGGTGACAATCGATGCGAATAATCTCGTGCCAGGTGATATCGTACTCCTCGAAGAGGGAGATAAAGTCCCCGCCGATGGCCGAGTTCTTGAAGCAAGATCGTTTAGAGTTGACGAATCGCAGCTTACTGGAGAATCCCTTCCTATCGAAAAGACATCAAATCAAGTGGTGGCCGATGCAGCTATTTACGAACGAACGAACAGCGTATATCAAGGGTCGTTTGTTATTGGTGGCACTGCAACAGTTGTCGTGACGAATACTGGCAACACTACCGAATACGGGAAGCTCGCCGCCCTCTCCGTGGCGCCAGGGGAGACGAGTCCTGTACAAAAGAAAATCGACCAGCTCATTAGTAAAATAATTGTAGCAATCCTTGCTATTGCTATTGTCGTCTTTGTTCTCGCCGTCTATCGTGGTATGGATATAGGAGATGCGCTTCAGTTCGTTATTGCACTATCAGTGAGCGCTGTCCCCGAAGGTCTTCCCGTTGCGATATCGGTCGTTCTTGCAATTGGCATGAAGCGTATGGCTGCGCGAAAAGCCCTCGTCAGAAGTATGTCTGCCATCGAAACAATCGGTGCTATCACAACTATTGCGACAGACAAAACAGGAACACTAACAAAGAACAAGCTTACCGTACGAGAAGCATGGCATCCTGATCAAAACCAGAAGACTCTTCTTAATACTCTTGCAAAAAGCACACTTCCTCATACGCATAGCAAATCATACGACCCTCTTGACACCGCCTTCAATGCTTATTGCGATGACCAGCACGTCACAAGAGATCACACCACTCCAGTCACTGTATTTTCCTTTGAGCATACCGTCTCTATGAGCGGGACGCTCTGGCACAGCGGCAATCAGTATCAGCTTTTTGTAAAGGGTGCGCCAGAGCAGATAACCGACCATTCCGATCTCACAGAAGCAGAACGTGAACGCATATATGCACAACTCCACCATATGACAGGACTTGGTTATCGCGTTATTGCGCTAGCTCATACAACACTAAAAGACCCTCTCGCATCCCTTGACAAGCTCTCACAAAAACAACGTCTTACTTTTGACGGACTTGTGGGAATTGCCGATATTTTACGCCCCGAGGCAAAAGCGGCCATCGCCAAAGCTCAGCGTGCAGGTATTGTCGTACGAATGATCACGGGTGATCATTTTGAAACAGCATACCACATAGGAAAGGAGCTTGGACTCGTCAATAGTAGCAGTGAGGTCTTCGATAGCCGGCAAATTACAAGTATGAGCGACGAGGATCTTAGCGATGCTGTAGAAAAGTCTCGCGTGTTCTCGCGTGTTATCCCCGAGCATAAGCACCGTATCCTTACTATTCTCAAACAGCACAATATTACTGCCATGACAGGAGATGGCGTCAATGATGTTCCAGCGCTTACGAATGCGCATGTCGGACTCGCTATGGGAAGCGGCGTACAGATAGCGAAAGATGCTGGCGATATCATTCTTATAGACGATAATTTTCGCTCAATCATTAATGCTGTACACGAGGGAAGGACAATACTTGCCAATATTAAACGCATGGTTGTGTATCTTCTTTCAACAAACCTTGGTGAAGTACTTGTCTCGCTTGGCGCACTCATTGCTGGTGTCCCAGTGCCTCTCATGCCAGTCCAGATTCTTTGGGTTAATCTTGTCACCGACACAACAATGGTCATCCCCCTTGGGCTCGAACCAGGAGAAAAACGCAACATGAATCGTCCGCCTCAAAAGGCGAATGCTGCGCTTCTTAGTAAATTTATGATTACCCGCATTGGACTTATTGCAGTCGTCATGGCAGTCGTGACACTAGGACTCTACGCCCTCTATAGTGCGCGTTATGGATATGAATACGCACGAACGATTGCCTTCTGTGCTCTCGTTGTTATGCAATGGGCAAGCGCCCTCTGTGCTCGTAGCGATTATGAATCTGTCTTTCGCCGAATATTTCGCTGGAGCAAAACATTCTACGTGGGACTTTTCGCCTCAATACTTCTTCAATTTGTTGCCGTCTTTGGTCCACTTGGAGAGATGCTCCACGTTACCGTCATTTCCTACGGAGACCTCATATTCACTTCAGTTATCGCGTTCGTAACACCAATTATATTTATTGAGCTTCACAAATGGATTGGACGGAAGTTCTTCAACAAGGGAAGCGAAAATCTAAGAAAACAGCAAAGACACGCCGCAAGAGTGCGACGCCAACACACATCACGAGATTAACGCATTCTTTATTTGCGCTTCTTAAGGTATGCTTCGATAAGTGCGATGTCTGCAATATCTTTGCGGCGTCCAAGTCGGCGTTTACACGCCATCAATTCATCAATATCCATAAACTGTACACCGTTTTTCACAAAAGCCTTTTCACGCAATACGCGAAGATTCTTGCCCATCCACGAACGCATCATCGTGTAGCCATGGTGCGATAGTATATGTTTCCCGTTATCTTGTATATACTCATGCCAGCCCTTTTCGTCTCGATAGTACGCATACGTCTCGTCATCAACGACAAGGTCAGTATCTACTGTAGTACGAATGCCAAGCGCTTCAAGCACCCCTCCACCAATCACAACATATTGTTTTTTTGTCAGATCAAGACGCTGCACCATTTCATCAACCGAGCGTATCGCATTTGCTTGATTATCAATTGCTGCATGCAGTGTCAAGAACATATTCTGCTCACCAATGAGCTCACTCAATCCATATGAATCAAATTGTTGTCGCAATCCAGGAGGTACATGTGAGAAGCAAAGACGAATGTCGTCCATACTAAGGTATCTATGTAATCGTTTCATCGCCTCAACTGCAGTATAATCAATAGTATTTATTGCTCCCGCATCTATAATAATACTGTTTACGGGCTCTTTCGCCTCGGTAATTGCCTTCCGGATTCTATCGTTGAAATATTCTATATTCTCAAAAAATAACGATCCATCAAACCGGTATACCAGTACACCATCTGGACTTGATCGATATCGATAATGCTTGTCGATGCGCTGCTGTGCCCAATCAGAAAGCTCACCGTCTCGCAGTAGTACTTCATCTTTTGGATGATACTGTCTACTCAATCGTTCCGCGAGTGCTACAATGATAGCAAAGAGAATACCTTCGCGTACTCCAAACAGCGCAACACCGCCAAGTGCAATCAGCGCAATGACAAATTCCGCACGATGCGTCTGCCATATACGCCACAACTCTTGAATATGAACAAGCCGCCATCCAATCATGAAGACAACAGCAGCTAATGCCGCCTTTGGAATATACGCAAACAAACTACCGGCAAACAGCAGTGAAATTGCGATAAGGACGCTCATAACAACACCTGTTAATTTTGACGATCCACCCGCAAGATCTGCAGCAACGGTACGGGGAGGGCTACCATTTACCGAGAAACCACGCGTCAGCGCTGCAGTGGCATTTGCAAATCCAAGAGCAAACATATCTTTTTGCAAATTCACAGGCTCATCGTGTTCGCCAGCAGAGTTTCGTATAACCATCGAGCTCTGAACTAATATCACCAGAGCAATCGAGAGAGCGGTAGGAAGCATCGTTATTACCATATCAAGCGACGCATAGGGCAGTACTATGTCTGGAAGTCCCGTCGGCAATGAACCTATCATTTCTACGCCAAAACGCGAAAGCTGAAACATAGAAGAAAACGCTGCTGCCGAAACTAACGCAATGAGCGCAGCGGGATATCGCGTCTTTTGGAGAACTATCATTATGCCAACCACCAGTATAGCTATTGTCACCGACATGCTGTTGATAGATGCGGCACCTCCTGCAATACTACCAAGCTGCTGAATCCAACCACCCTCAATAGAAGCGCCCACCATCTCTGGCAGCTTGCCCAACATAAGCTGCACACCTACACCAGCCAAGAAGCCAATTAGCACGGGACGAGAGATGAGGTTTGCGAGAAAGTCGAGACGCAATAGTGCCATCGCAATGAGAATAAGACCAACAAGAAGTCCCAAGACCGCAATTGCATTTGCATATCCAGCCGTACCCGTAGCAGCAACAAGCCCTGCTCCCGACGCAATCAGTGCAGCAGTGGCAGAATCAGCCCCAATAATCAATCGTCTCGATGACGCCAACAGCGCAAATACTAGCGGCGCAAACAACGCACTATAAAGACCCGTCTCTAACGGCAATCCAACGATTGCAGCATATCCCAACGATTCTGGTATCGCTATCGCCGTCACCACCACACCCGCCACAACGTCGTGCTTAATATCCACTCTTCGCTGTTTTGTTAGTTTTGGTATAAATCGACGTTGCATAGCTGTTCATATGATAAAGTCTTAACCCGCTAACGTCAACAAACTCGCTTCATACGCAAAAGAGAGTGTGTTATAATAATCTAGCACAGCTATAGTGGGATGTCGCCAAGTGGTAAGGCACATGGTTTTGGTCCATGCATTCGGGGGTTCGAATCCCTCCATCCCAGCCATATGCGACAGCAGAATTTGAGACCTATGTCCCTCATTATGCTTTTACATCAGCTAAGAGAATATTTGTATATAAAAGAGCCGACAACCGGCTCTTTTATATACTTACAGAAAGTATGTTTCCTAGTTTATTCGTAACGAAGGGCGTCGATTGGGTCAAGTTTGGCGGCCTTATGAGCGGGGTATGTACCAAATATCAATCCAACGGCGATTGAGATACCTGCCGTAACAGCAATTGTCTCAACAGTCATAGATGGAACGATATCCAAGTCCATGGCTTTAGTTAGACCAGTTGCCATTATGTAGCCTAACACGATACCAAGTATCCCACCTAGAATTGTTAATACGATGGCTTCGGTGAGAAACTGCATCATAATATGGCGTGTTTTTGCGCCTACAGCCTTTCGGAGCCCTATCTCGCGGGTGCGCTCGGTCACGCTGACTAGCATGATATTCATGATGCCAATACCGCCTACTAGTAATGAAATTGCAGCGCTTATCATAAGGATCTTACGGAACAAATCAGTCAAATCGGTAATGGATCCTAGAACTTCAGCAGAGCTCTTGACTGTAAAATCAGCCTCGTCTGTATTGCTGTAGCCATGGTTGGTCAATAGGATTTCTTCAACAAGTGTTTTGACCTCTTCTACGGATTCATCATCAATAGCTTGAGTAATTATTGAGCCAAAATTTTGACTTAATTTATTCTGCTCAATGATACTTGTGTAGGGTACGAATGCAAGAACATTCGGGTTGTCGAACTGACCTGGCTCAGTTTCGGCAAGCACACCAACAACTGTGTAGTCAGTATTATTAAGACTGACCTGTTTACCTATTGGGTCGACATCTTTGAAAATATCGTTTGCTATGCTTTTTCCTAGTATGATAACCAGTTTTTTCTCTGTAACACTTTCACGGTCAAAAAAGGTGCCAGACTCAAGTTCGTAATTACGAATATTGCTATATGACTCTGATACACCTTGCACTGCAATAGTGCCACCAACACCTGACTGTAGTTTTGCCGTTGTAGCTACGAGTGGCGATACACCAGTAACGAGATTCTGGTCGATAGCTTTTATTGAGATTAAATCTTGTTCTGTTAGGGTCGGCTCAACGAGCGTACTTATGCTTTTCTGGTTTTCTGGTGCACCTTCAGGTGCTCTGTGTCCAGGGTTTTTTAGCTCTTCAAGCTCCTGAGTAGTTGGAGCGTTACGTGACTCAATTGTCACATTTGTTGAACCAAGTTTATTCACTTCTTTATCAATTTTTGCGTCCATTCCAGCGCCTAGGCCCATTATTGTTGTAACTGCCGCTATCCCTATTACGATTCCTAGAACGGTCAGTAGACTGCGTCCTTTGTTGATTATTATTGATTCGCTAGCTTCAGTTAGAAGATTTCTGATTTTCATTTTGCTGCCTCCTCGGTAATTTTGCCATCACGTATTCGTATAGTACGGTCAGCATATTTAGCAATGTCTTCTTCGTGCGTGATAAGTACAATGGTCGTACCTTGCTGATTTACCTCCCGAAATAGCTGCATAATACTGTTTGCACTTTTAGTGTCAAGGTTACCTGTAGGCTCGTCTGCTAGTAACAAGCTAGGTTTCATCATTAATGCACGTGCTATGGCAACGCGTTGTATTTGTCCGCCTGATAGCTCATTTGTGCGATGGTCAATACGGCTCTCTAAGCCAACTCGTTTGATAGCTTCTTTCGCCCGTTCAATATCATCTGCTGCCGGTCTATAAACTGTCGGCAATAATACATTCTGCAAAACCGTACGACGCTTTAGGAGATTAAACTGCTGAAAGACAAAGCCAATCTCTAAACTTCTTAAATCCGAAAGCTTGCTTTGACTGAGCTCTCGAACTGAAACCCCGTTCAATAAATAATCGCCCTCAAAGTGCTGATCGAGCAAACCGATAACGTTCATTAAACTTGACTTACCCGAGCCAGAACGCCCCATAATTGCTACAAAATCACCTTCGTTAACAACGAAATTTATTCCACTTAGCGCGGTAGTCGGATTTTTGCCATTAGCGTTGTAGGTTTTTTGTAGGTTCTTTACATCGATAACTTTGTGCATGATTACGACTTTTTCTTGTTAGTTAAGTTTAGTTCAAGATGGGCGAGTAGTTTCTCGAAAGTTTCCGGCTTGGCAATTATCAGTACGCCATCCACTGGCGCCTTAAATACAAGAAGTTTGTCACCTGCATTAATAGACATCGATTCTCTTGCATCAGACGGTATTACTACCTGCCCACGCTCACCAACAGTTACCGAACCAATTAATTGTGGCATATTCATTTCTTATCTCCCATATTAATCATTACTCTTATACTATCATACTAATCATATTATACATATTAGTATGTACGCATAGTCTTGGCTAGCCCTTCATTATTGTCATACACACTATTAATTTCAGAAATATCAAAGTCCAAGCTATCTTTAAAAGTTATATTCCCATCCCTTATGCCCAGCCAAATTAGTTTTAACTATTCTAACCAAACCTCTACCCTGTCGGGTGGAGGTTTTTGGGTTAGGGCATATAGAACAACCAAACTATTGCGCTCTTGGTTCAAACAATGTACTATATGAATATGCGTTCATATAGTTGCTGCGATAGCAGCTCTCAAAATTCAAAAGAGATCCAATCACTCTCTTCACTCCTGAAATTAGTTGGCGAAGAGACACGTCTGCGTCTACTCTGCATCCTAAAGGATGGTGGCGAGCATTGTGTCTGTGAACTTATAGAACATGCAGATGACCTCTCGCAGAGCCTTGTGTCTCACCATCTTCGCGATCTAAAAGATGCAGGAATTGTGGAGTCGAAGAAAATTGGCTTAAAGGCATACTACAGCCTGACAGATGACGGCAAAAGGATCGTAACAACAATATTCACGTTAACTAATGAGGAGAGTCAGACGGAAGAATCACAAAGTAAAAGCTGCTGTGGAGTAAATGCTGTTCCGGAAAGTGCATCCGAAGAAGTATCAACCGATAAAAAATGCTGCGATTCAAAAGAATGTAGCAAAAATTGTAAAAAAGGAGAAGGCGATGAAAATCGAAGTTGTAGGAACGGGCTGTGCAACGTGTCAGCAGCTACACAAAATAACTCAGCTTGCTGCTAGTAGAATCGGACCCGAGGCTGAAGTTACCTATGTATCGAATCAAGACGGCATGAAACGCCTTATGGAACTTGGGCTCATGCGTTCTCCAGCATTAGTTGTCGATGGCAACGTAGTGCTCGTCGGCTATGAATCAAGCATTGAAAAAGTAAAAGATCTTATTCTAAACAGAGAGCGGTAGTCTTGTGGACATTTTTTCGCCCATCCAGTGGTTTGCGGACTGGGTTACGTATAGTGTGCTATCGCTAGAAGAGGCAACGCATCTTGCCGATGCGGTAAACTTCTTTATCTATGACAGTATAAAGATCGTGCTACTTCTGATACTGATTAATTACATTATGGCAATCGTACGTTATTATTTGCCGGTTGAAAAAATACGCGGCTTCTTAACAAAACGAAAGTGGTACGGGCTTGACTATCTACTAGCTTCATCATTTGGGGCCGTAACCCCATTTTGCTCATGTTCCTCTATTCCATTCTTTGTTGGTTTCCTCGGAGCGGGTATTCCAATTGGCGTTACGTTCTCTTTTCTGATTACATCCCCACTCGTAAACGAGGCGGCGGTTATATTGCTTGCAGGACTATTTGGATGGAAACTGACAATAGTCTATGTCGTCTCTGGTATTACAATTGGTGTTCTCGGTGGCATGCTCCTAAATAGAGTAAACGTAGAAAAGCATATTAACAAAGATATACTCGCGCTGAGTAAAAGCGTAAAAATTGGTAACGAGCCCTCTAGGCCTAAATATAGTCATGATCTATGGTCAACGTGGTGGCGTGAAGCATTCCAACTCACCAAAAGCCTCGCACCCTATATATTGATCGGCGTTGGTCTCGGTGCGGCTATACATGGCTTCGTTCCCCAGGATTTCTTTGAATCAGCCCTTAGCAATAACGCCTGGTGGACGGTGCCGCTAGCGGTACTAATAGCCGTACCACTTTATTCAAATGCTGTTGGCGTGGTACCTGTTGTACAGGCCCTAGTCACAAAAGGCGTCGCCATCGGAACATCATTTGCGTTTATGATGGCTACCGTCGGCTTGTCTTTACCTGAGGCGTTAATCCTAAAGAAAGTGATGAGCCTGAGATTGCTGGCAATGTATTTCGGTATTGTGACAACAGGAATTATAATAATCGGTTGGCTCATCAATATATTCTTTGCTGCTGGTTAAGATAACGGATAGTGTCCTCAGCCACGGCATTCGAGTCGATTCTTCGCATCATTTCGCAGCTATCGCTATGAGATAGTATGTTCAGGCTACCCTCCCATACGATGTGCGTATCGATAATTGCGAGCTTGCGGTGATGCCGAACAGTGTATAGAACTCGGATGCCGATGTTATGTAATTGAGTCACGGTTTCATGAGCCTGCCCAACATACATTCCGTCATGCTCTTCGGGATTTCTAGTGTTAATCGTTATAGCAACTCCTTTACGGCGAAGCCTCTCAAGGTACGGTAGGATCTTTTCTAGCCGCTTCAAAGTAATGAACGGACTCTCGATGATTAGAGAGTGCTGAGATTTGAGGATGTCTTTTGTGAAGGCATCATAAAACGTGGCATTATCATATAGCTGCGATGAGTGAATATTAGTCATCGTCATATTCCTCGTCTAATTCGATCTCGCTGATCATATCCGATTCAATTAAAGTTCTATAATCGTCCCTTATGCTCAGCCA
>JBATSI010000063.1:0-12390 GCA_049293215.1 Saccharimonas sp. (SeqCode)
TTTATCCCATTTACCGTTATTACGACGCTCTGGGTGAGTATGGAAGCCAGTAGACGGTATATTGCCAGCGACAAATCTACCGTTTTCATCGCGGCCATTTACCGCTTGCTTTGTAGCGGTGTCTACCTCTGTTTCATTCATATCGTCGTTCATACTCTTATTTTATCGTGAGTATGTGCGAAAAGGCTGGGCGTTTTATAGCTGGGGCGTATGATTTTGATAACAACCCTGCACAGCTCTCGCTCGTGAGGCTTCTGTCGGTAGGCTACGCGCTTCGGCCAGACAAGCGTTTAGCGCCGCGTATGGGTCGCTCTGTCCTGTGCCTGATGAATTACCACTATTGCTATTCGGGGGGCTTGAGGGCGTCGAGGGTGTTTATGATGGAGTACTCGTGCTGCCTACGCTACTCGATGATGAGCTGCTAGGTGAGCTATGTGCTGCGTAGTATTTATCTGAACACGCTAAGTATTCACTCTCGCTTAGTGAGTAGTCGCAACCAGTTACGCTGTTCTTGCTAGATGAGCTGCTGCTTGATGAGGTATAGGTATTTTTGTAGTCGCCAGATGAGTCGAGGGCGTTATCTCGTGCGTACTCTGTCGAGCTGCGAGATACTGCGCCGTTCGCGTCGGGGTATTTATCATAACACGCCAGCTGCGCGTCATAGCCAGAGATGAGTTTCGGATAGAAGTTTGTGTCGGACGTATCGGGAGTAGGATTTTTAGCAGCCGCGTCCGCAATACACTGCGACAATTTACTATCACTATCATCGGTTTGTTGTGTCGTATTTGCTGCATAATCCTTATCTGAGTTGTTTTTCGTATCTGTTGAGCCAAAATAAGCGGCCACACCCCACACTGCGCCTACAAGCAAAAGCAGCACTACTAGAGCCTTTAGTGCAGGCTTGAACTTATCGAGCTTACTGTCCTCAAATCCTGCGGCAAAATCATTATCAAATAGCGTGTTTGATGATTGCTGTCGCCCTTGCTTTTTCGATTTATTTATTTGCATTACTTTTCACCTTTCTTTCGTATGACTCATCTATGCTCACCAAAACTGCTCTTTTAAGTGCGCCATTGCCCAGTCTACCTACCAGCCCCTCATCTTCGAGTCGCCGTACAATCGCCTCGGCCTGAGAGTTGCCTATGGATAGCTGGTCGCGTATGAACGTCGTATCGGCAATCTGTGTTCGTGCAACCAGCGATACAGCTTCATCGTATAGTTCGTCATTATCATTCGTCCTCGGCGTCCATCTTGGCTGTAAGTTAAAAAGCGTCTGCCGTCGCGAGCGAGGGTCTTGCACTACTTCGAGTACCTTGGCCGCCTGCTCGATACGCCCATTAGAGAGCTTATCCGTATCAATATCAAATCCTTTTAGGCGTTCGCACTCATAATCGAGGTGTCTTCTGATGACGTTGTGCATCTCAGCTGGCCTAATTAGCTTGCTATATCGTGTAGGGCTACTCGAGAGTTCATACTGTTTTCTATTACGAGTTACTCGGTACGGCTTTTTGAGCTGCTTACCGTCGTAGTCGATGTACACGGTAAAATCATCTGGTAGACTATACAACATCACCTCAAACCTTATCGTATACAGCTTGCAGTCCAGTACTTGTCGTAGCAGCTCCGTATCCTGCATTACTTTTCTCTCATCGTAAACAGCTTTACGCCGCCTACCTCAATATCTTTACTCTTCGGCGTGTTCGCTTCGCCTAAACTCACCAGCTCGAGTATGTGCAGCTGCTCGTTCGTCAGCTCACCTGCGTGGTGCTTTTTGATGTACGCTAGGTGAGATTTCTGTTGTGCAGGATTGAGCCTCTTAAAGTCATCTAGTACTGCCTGCCATTTGCGTTGCTCTTCCGCCTGTACGCGTGATAATTCCGACTCCTGCAAGTACTCCTGATAGCTCGATTTTATTGACTCAAACTGCTCGCGAACAGCTAAGCGGTCGCCCCTATCACCAGCTTGGCTATACCTTTCCGTGACTTGCAATAGCCCCTCACGGCCTGCTTCCGCCTCAATTTCATCGCAAATCCAATCAAGCTCATCGCTCGAAAAGTGAATGTCAAACTTTTTAGCACGCGCCTGTATTGCCTCCTGCGCCTCCTCTCTGGCCTGTTCCAGCTCATCACGAGTAGTCTTGATAACTTTCTCGGTCGCCTCAGCCGTAGCTTTCTCTTCGCGACTGCTGTTTATCCAGTATGCTACGCCTAGAATGATAACGAGTGCGACTATCGAGGTTGCTTCCACTGCTTTATTCCTTTCTGTGTCCAGAAAATAAAAAGGACACCGTGCAGGTGTTCTAGGCCTTTTATCCACATTCAAGCGATAAAGCTCGACTGTTTCGCTCGGTGTCCTTTTCAGAACTTTATCCGTGCGAAAAAATCGCATTGCTTAAATGTGGTAAAACCTAGAACATCTCTATTATACCAGATTTTATCGTACTTATTGACTCTTTTTTATACAACGATGTATAATCATAGTATGTTCCCTAAGACACTAGACACTTTGCTTATGCCACGCCTCGCCCCCGATGTAAAAACATTCTTTGGTATGTCGAGCCTTATAAAATCTGGTTTGCGAACTACCGACCCAGGCGTTGAGCAGAAAATAGACAAACTCTTAAATGAGCCCCTGTTTACTCTGTCGGACCTCGATAAAAAATACCGCACTATTAACTATCTTGAGCAAACAGGCCTGATTGATGATACAAGAGGAGAAAAGGGTAAAGGTTGGCGCAAGCTAGGCCTCTCCGAATATATCTACATCTCTATCTTGCTTGAACTCCGCAAATACGGCCTCAAGTCTAACCACCTCAAGCACTTCAAATCACTGTACGACGAGTACTTCATACTTGCAATCTTTGCCGTGCTCGCTGGGCACGAGATTACTATGATATTCAAGCCTAATGGATTTTGCGCACTACTCGACCCAACATTCTTGAGTATCTACGAAGAAGAAGACGAACGCTTTATGGATATAACGCCTCGGCGTGACGCTGGTGAGATACAGCTAAAGCTCTCGTATTTTACAAGCAACGCTCTCGCACTCATCAACAAGCCGACACCAGTTATTCACTACTCTTACGCAAAGAGTGCAAGCGCGGCTATGGCGCAAAAAATTGAGGCGCTTAGAGAATATGAAAAGCAGCTACTCAAAGAGGTAGAGCAGCTTGATTATAGTAAAGACGAACACTTGCTTGTCCAGCGACTGAAAGATAGAACGCTCCTGATTAAGCGCGGTGAGCGCCTGCCGAATGATAGTGATTTAGCGTCCCAGTTGAACTCTCTGGTCGATGAGGGCTTTTGTGATTTGAAAGTAACAAAGCGAGATGGAAAGGTGGTGGACTTAGTACAAACAAATGCTAAAAAGCTCAATATGAACTAAATCTATCCTGAGCCAAAAACAGCAGGGCTAGATTAGCGAATAAGCAACCAGTAGTTATATCAAGAAGTACTTGGGTAATTACGCAATTTGAAAGCGTAATTACCTATGGAAAAATCAGCAGGTGAAAACTTGGTAGAACTGGTAGAGGTACTAAACAGCATTGACGTTACCCCAGAGAAAATCGAACAGAACGCCACGTTTATGAGAGATACTGACGGCAACATCATCGAATACTAAGACACCTTATATACGGACAATGGGCAAGAAGCTACAACGAGCAAAACCATTCTCTTACGAGCCAACCAAGCCCTTGAGGTATGTGCTCTATGCACGCAAGTCATCAGAGGGTGAAGACGCGCAGGAAAAGTCTATACCCGACCAGATACAGTATTGTGAAGAATACGCAGAGCGTGCAGAACTGCTCGTCGTAAAGACTATCGAGGAGAAAAAGTCTGCTAAAGTATCTGGTAGGCGCGAGAAGTTTACTCAAATATTAGAAGACATCGCCAATGATAAGTACGACGGCATACTAGCCTATCACCCCGACAGGCTGGCGAGAAACTCGCTTGAGAGCGGTATGATAGTCGATATGCTCGACAGCGGCATAATTAAAGACTTAAAGTTCCCGACACTGCACTTTACGAATGACGCGAGCGGCAAGTTACTATTGAACGTCTTGTTTGCTATGTCTAAGCAATATTCTGAGCACCTGAGCGAGAGCGTTACGCGTGGTGTCACTACGAACTTTGAGCAGGGTAAGTCATCGGCTTACAAATGGGGTTATAGCCGTGATGAAGTGACTGGTCGCTATGAACCCGACAACAACTTTGAACTGATAAAGAGCGGCTGGCAAATGCGGCTCGAGGGATACACGCAACAAGAGGTGGTCGATTTCTGGCTGCAAAATGATGTACACCGTATGACAAAGATAACTCGCAAGAATAAACGTATCCGTAAAATCACAATCAGTAAACAAATGGCCTCAAATATCTTTGCCAGTCCCTTTTACTTCGGTATCCTCATTCAGAACGAACAAGAGGTAGACTTGAGAAAAATATCAGACTTTACACCTATGATTGATGAAGAAACGTACAACGCCGTACAGGCAATGGGTCGCAAGAAAGCCAGAGTTCCAATTTACAGCGAAAAGAAGACGTTTTATCCATTCCGCGATATGGTATTTTGCAGTGTCTGTAACAGCGACACCTCAATGCGTGTAGGCAAAAATAAATCATCAGACGGCACATACGGCCTTACTTACCGTTGTGACACCGAGGGCTGTACGAGAGCTATTAAAAGTGTACGTGCAAAGTATTTTCTCAATGACCTCTACGATAAGCTCGATATGATGAAACTAACTGACAAAGAATACGACGAATACAGTAAAGAGATTGATAGCCATACCGACAATAACCTTATCAAAATACGCACAGAGAAGCGTAGTCTTGAGGGTAGAAGAAAGCACCTGCAAGCCAATGTAGACAAACTGTCACGTCAATATGCCGCCTTACCAGAGAATACACCCGAAACTGTACGCACAAGGCTCATACAAGACATCGAGGAGCTGCAATCATCAGTTGTCGATATTGAGAGCGATGTAGAAATGCTCAAAAAGAAAATAGCAAATCCTGCCCAAATCAAACTATCTAAGGAAGAGTTTTTGAACTTGGTAAATACGGCTGGCGACAAGATGAGAGCAGGCACGCCAGTAGAAAAGGACATCTTAGCCCGAAAATTACTTTTGAACATACATCTAGATAACGAAAGAGCCCCCTCCTACCTCTGGAAAGAGCCCTTTGCTACATTACTTGAAATCAAGCAAATCAATTCTGGTGCGGCGAAGAGGACTTGAACCTCCACGAGCGCAATGCTCACCAGCCCCTCAAGCTGACGCGTCTACCAATTCCGCCACCGCCGCATAACTTCCTGATTATACAGGATATTACGGGGTTTTGTAAACATCATGTTTTGCAATTGTCCATTGAAGCACATCAACATAACGATCTGCGCTTGTTACAAGTGTCGTATTGTTCTGTACTGCCCTCACATTTTTGCCAGAGATGTACTCGTTTACCGATCGATACAATCCGATAGCGGGAACATCATTGAGCCACTGTTCTGCAAATGATTTATATTTCGCATCTCGAAGGTCAGGCTCAAGCCGAGAACGGGCGCTAGCAAGCGCAGCGTCAGCATTGCGATTACTATAGCTCGTAAAGTTGTAGCCCTGTGCGCCAACCTGTGAAGAGTGCCAGTACGCATATACATCAGGGTCGGCACCCAATGAGAGTTCGTAGAGGAGCACATCAAAGTTGCGCGCCTGCAGGACATCCTGAACAAACGTCGAAGAAGTTGATCGCCGATCTACAATGTGCGTTTTTACAGATACGCCAAGCTTCTTCCATTGCGCAACCACTAAATCCAAAACTTTTTCATACTCGGAGTCTTTTGTGGTTGTTATCGTGAGCTCAAGGGTTTGGCCTGCTTTCTTTCGCACGCCTCCATCAATTTTCCAGCCCTCATCGTCTAACATTTTTTGTGATTTTTTAAGATTCAAGCTATCAGCCATCGGCAATGGTGCGCTCTTTACTTGGGACGCAATAAATGGCAGATCAAGCCGCTCTACACCGCCACCTAGCTGCTTACGAATCTCTACCGTATCCGTCGCAAGCTGCAACGCCTTTCGTACCGAGCGATCGCTCAATGTTGGATTAACCGTATTGAAAAGAAGATAAACACCTCTGTCGAGTGGTTGTGACGTAATGGCATATTGACGGGTATTTACCTCAGAGAGTGACGTGACAGACAAATCAGATGCACCGTTCAACGCGCCTGCTTTTAATGCCGCAATAATATCAGATTCACTTGAATATGCCTGCAGCTCAAAACGATCAAGCTTTGGTCTTCCTCGAAAATATGCATCATTTGCCACCATATGCACAACTTTCATGTTTCTTACCGCATCGGTTGACTGCAAGAGCTGAAACTTAAACGGACCGCTTCCAACGGGTGACTGACTAAAGGTACTCTCTCTTATAGCCCCTGGACTGACCGTTTCAAGAATGTGACGAGGTAACACAGGAAAAGTAAGCGCCTGAGGAAATGCGGCATACACCGCAGGCAAAATAAAACGCACCGTATTATCGTTCACCGCTTCCGCTTGAACATCTACCCAGTTGACGCGCAGTGGCGATCTCACTTGTTGGTTTTTAATGATATTAATCGTAAACACCACATCCTGTGCTGTCAGCTTTTGACCATCATGCCACATGACATTATCTCTTAATGCAACTGTGTATACTTTCTGGCTATCATCAATCGTGAGCCCTGTTGCAATATCGGTATGAAGCGCCCCCGTTGAGTCGTGTGTATACAGTGAGGAGAATATAAGTCTGCTTACCGATGCTTCAGCGCTTGTTGAGGCAAACAATGGATTGAGCGTATCAATCGACCCTACCGCCCCCTCAACAAAACTTCCGCCTGCCTTTCCAGTAGATGTCATGACGACGTTTTGATGCGCAAAAAGCTGGACACTCATACCTGCAAGTACAAGCCCAACTAATATAAGCCATGTAAGAATTCGGCGCCTTGCCTGACGGAGACTGTCTAGCCTGCCCGTCAAAAACTTTGAAGCATGACGTGCCGCGCCCGTCTCTGCCTTCTTTAATCGACGAGCAGCTTTTTTACGATCAAATTTGAGTCGCTGAAACTTCTTCCAGTTAACGTGACTATCGTCCATAGCTATCCTATAGCTGGCAAGAGAAGCCCTACTACAATC
Organism: Saccharimonas sp. (SeqCode); assembly: GCA_049293215.1. Taxonomy (GTDB): domain Bacteria; phylum Patescibacteriota; class Saccharimonadia; order Saccharimonadales; family Saccharimonadaceae; genus Saccharimonas. The sequence continues at coordinate 7,163 of JBATSI010000063.1, forward strand.
GAGCCAACAAAGGCAACTGCTAGAAAGATAGTTACCTCAAATAAATTTTTATCTAGTCCTCGTCGAGTCGTATATAGCTCGCCCGAGCCACCAAAGCCAGCACCAAGCGTTGCCCCCCGTTGCTGCAACAAAATAGCAATGACCATGAGAATAGCCGAACCTACCGTTATTGTTTGCAAAATTTCATCAAGTGTCATTCCTTTTCCTCCTGTGCGCGTACATAGTCTAACTCTAGCGCGCTACTTACTATATAGTTTACCAGACTCATGATTAAACCGGCTAGAATCGAATTGACAAATGTCATACTCAGCCCTGGCGTGAGCTTTAGTGATAGATATACCATAAAACCGTTCACGACAATAGTGAACAGCCCCAGGGTCAATAATATTGCTGGAAGCGATAGAATAATGATAACCGGCTTTAGTATTGCGTTTGCAACAGAAAAGATCAAACCTCCAAGCAAAAATACAGGTGCACCAGCGTCAATCTGTGCGCCGCTAAAGCCTGTCCCTAAAATTCGTACCGCAATCCAAAGACCAAAGGAATTAAGAATCCATCGCAGGACGAAGATGAAAAATTGTCGTTTCATTTCTTCTAGTATACCTACTTCTTACCACTTTGTCGACAGGGTCGCGCTGAGGTTTTCATTACCAGTTGATGTTATAAGGATATTATCTTCAATACGAACCCCGATATTTTCTTCTGGTATATAGATACCGGGTTCGACAGTAAGTACCATACCCGCTCGAAAATATCGCGGCGCACCGAGACTGTCGTGGACGTCGACACCAAGTCCATGACTTGTTGCGTGTGGGTAGTACTTCCGGAACGTCTTGATATCACTCCTATCAGAGAGTAGTCCTAGCTCTTCGAGTGCCTCTTTCATTATTTCGTCGCTACGGTTAATGTATTCCGAGACTGGAAGCTCTGGTGCAAGGAGTGCCACAATACGTCGCTGCGCCGCCTGCACTACCTCATGGACCCGTTGCTGTCGCTTTGTCGGATTAACAGCATAGGTTCGCGTAATATCAGCGCAATAACCGTGCAAACGTGCGCCTATATCAATGACCGTCATTTTATTCTTGACAAGTCGCCCGCTGTTTGCCGCATAATGCATCGTACAGGCATGTGCCCCATTTGCAACAATAGGACTATATGCGTGCGTTGCATTGTGTCGTCGAAACTCGTAATCATAGAGCGCTACTAGCTCATACTCATGAGCAAATGTATCAAGTTGCTCCTTGGCTTTTTCGAAAGTTTCGCATGTTAGCTGTATCGCCTTTTTTATTGCAGCAATCTCCTCTGGCTGTTTCACTGCACGAAGTTCTCGCAGTTGCTTCAAGCACGACTGAACCGATGGAAATAACCGATGCAGCACACTTGATAGATTCTTTTGCGCAGGATTCATTACAAATCCATAGTTCTCTTTTTCAAATACTTCATAGACAAGAGTGTGCTGCTTTGTCAGTTTTCGAAGATACTGCTCAAATTCTTGCTCATCAATGACCTCATCAGCGGCGGCGATAGAGAGCGCTTGCTCACGGCTAAGTCCACCAATAAAGATTTGTTCTATCTCACTGAGATGCGGCTTGACAAGCGTCGTATGTCCTCGAGCGCCATCAATAATTATTTTCCACCCCGGCTCCTCAATGCCGCTCAACCACCAAAAGTTCGCTTCCTGAAGAAATGCCACTGCTTCATCACCTGATAACTGCATCGAATCATAAGAAGAAAGCACCGCTATACCGCCATCAATCGCTTCTATAAGACGAGCGCGGTTTTGTTTAAAAAAGCCGGAATCAATCACCTATTTTCGCCCACGAAGTGCATCAATAAGCTCAACTGGGAAAAGCATCATCGTTTTCTGGCTTGGCTCTGTACTTATCCGTTCAAGCGTATTAAGCGTCCGAAGATTGATTGCTCCAGGTGTCGATGCGAGAATCTGCGCAGCCTCTGCGAGTGTTTGGGCAGCAGCCTTTTCGCCATCAGCATTAATAATATTCGCTCGGCGTTCACGTTCAGCTTCCGCCTGTTTTGCCATGGCGCGCTTCATATCCTGAGGTAGTTCGATATTTTGAATTTTTACATTTTCAACATCAATACCCCATTTATCTGTTTCGCTATCAACAATCTGCTTAATCTGTTGGCTAATCTCTTCGCGCTTTGCAAGCAGATCATCCATATCGACGTTTCCTGTTACATCACGCAAGGCCGCCTGAGCAAATTGACTTGTCGCGTAGATGTAATTTGTCGTTTCTAGCACCGCTCGCGGCGCATCGATCACGCGGAAATATACCACAGCGTCAACACCGACCGTCACGTTGTCTTTTGTGATAACCTCTTGCTTTGGCACGTCAATTGGTGTCGAGCGAACATCGACAGTTATCATCGTTTGAAAAATTGGCACTACGACACGAAGACCAGGCTCTCGCAAACCTGAAAACTTTCCTAAGGTAAGGACAACGCCGCGCTGATACTGCTTTACTACCTTTAAGCCACTCAGTACAAAGATACCGACAATGATGACAAGTCCAATAATAACTTCCATGATATTCCTCCTATTCTTTCTCACAGTTTAGCATTTTATGAAAGATAAGGCTACAATAGAACTATGGACCGAGTACCCTTGGCAGAGCAAATGCGACCAACGACACTCAGTGACGTTGTTGGACAGACCCACCTTCTTGCACAAGGTGAAATTTTGCGTCAAATTGTGAAAAATGGCGAGCCTGTAAGTCTCATATTATGGGGACCTCCTGGAACAGGAAAGACAACCCTTGCACGCATTATTGCCCACGAAGTCAATGCAGAGTTTGTTGAACTAAGCGCTGTCACAAGTGGTAAAAAAGATGTCGAGAAGGTCATCGAGCATGCACGACAAAACTGGAATCTTGGGCTTCGAACAATCCTATTCGTTGATGAAATTCATCGCTTCAATAAAGCGCAGCAGGATGCATTCTTGCCTCATGTCGAGAGTGGGCTCATTACGCTTATTGGCGCAACGACAGAAAACCCAAGTTTTGAAGTCATTACGCCACTTCTCAGCCGTACCAGAGTGCTCGTTTTGCAACCGCTGAGTGTTAACGACATCAAAAAGGTTCTCCGACGTGCTATTAAGGTCGCGGGTAACAAAAAGAAGGTCACACCAGAAGCTATCAACTATCTCGCCCAGCTCTCTGGCGGCGATGCTCGCGTCGCACTTGGCAACCTCGAACTCGTTCTTAATACAAAAGCAACAACAATCACGCCAGATGACGTCAAAACACTCGCTGGTAAGCGCGTCCCTTCGTACGACAAAAAAGGTGACATGCACTACAATATTATTTCTGCATTTATCAAAAGTATGCGTGGCAGCGATGTTACTGCTACGACGTATTATCTTGCACGCATGATAGATGCTGGCGAAGACGCGAAGTTCATTGCAAGACGTATGGTTATTTTTGCCTCCGAGGACATTGGACTTGCTGGTAATGGCGCTCTCAGTTTAGCAGTAGCAACCTTTCAGGCAGTAGAACGCGTTGGATTACCAGAGGCAAACCATAATCTTTTTCATTGTGCAATCGCTCTTGCAAAAAGCAAAAAGTCTCGTGAGGTAACCGACGCCATGGACACTGCCTTTGCACTTGCCCATGAATACCCCGACGCTCCCGTACCGCTCGCCGTGAGAAACGCACCAACAAAACTTATGAAAGACCTAGGCTACAACAAAGACTACCAATGGAAAGCTGGATTTCACCCAAAAGAAGGGTTTCTTCCTGAGGAGATTGCAAAAAAGCTCCGTCAATAGCTTCCTAGCCCACAAGTGGATGCTGCTCGCACTCAACAAGCACACCTTCGTATGGGCGCAGCGTGATTTTCCCCTCTTCATCAATCTTTGGATAATCTACTGGATGAGTTGCACAAAGCACTCTTCCGGAATGTGGTAACGTCGCCGTTCGTTGTGTCTTGCCAAAATTAAGCGCCACAAAAACATGTTGTTCTCCTAGCCATCTCGCATACATAAACAAATCGACGTCAAGCTCTCCGATCGGTTCGTATGAACCAACCCGTAAAATCTCGTACTGCTCCCTCAGTCTTAGCAAACGATGGTAGAGCGAAAGGAATGAATCAGGCTCCCTCAGCTCGATTTGAACATTGCAATATGAGACAGTTTTGCCGAGAGGAAGCCATGGTGTGCCAGTACTAAATCCTGCGTTTTCTCCTGAAGTCCACTGCATTGGTGTTCGCTCAGCATCACGCCCAACTGCTGGATTGCCACTGCTAAACACCGAAAGATCACGTATTTCATCTGGTGCAATAGGAGTATTTGGCATGCCCAACTCGTCGCCATAGTAAATCACCGGGATTCCAGGAAGCGTCAGTTGCATCAATGCAATAAGCCTTGCCTGGTCTTCGCCACCTACGCGAGATACGATACGAGACTGATCGTGATTGCTAAAACAATACACTGGCGTATGAATATCTGGATTTATCATACCCTGAAACTCATTTACCATCGTACGAAACGCATCCGCATAAAATTCAAGCCCCAAGCCATTAAAGTTAAACGGCATCGATACATCAGGATTCACGCCGTAGAAACCAAGAAACTGTTCCTGTGTATTATAGTTATCGTCTGGATAATCCTCAAACACCATGATACGCTCAGGATACTCCGCAATAACATCCGTTAACTCTCGCAAATATGGAAAAAGATTCTTCCAAAACCGACTGTATTTATGAATAAGATCACCAAATTCACTTGGTGGTTCATTTTTTTGGTACAGTGGCGTCGTTGGATTGTCGCGAAATTCTGGGTCTTTACTAATCCACCGCACTGCGTCGGCACGAAATCCATCGACTCCTATGTCAAGCCAGAATCGCAATACATCCTGCATTTCTCGACGAACTGCGGTATTATCCCAATTAAGGTCGGGCTGTTCTTTCAAAAAGGTGTGAAGATAATACTGTCGACGCGTTTCATCCCACTGCCACGCCGATCCACCAAATATACTCAACCAATTATTTGGTGGACTTCCATCTGGTTTTGCATCACGCCATACATAATAATTACTTTTGTCGTTCGTTTTTGATGAAGACGACTCGACAAACCATGGATGCTGATTGCTCGTATGGTTTGGGACAAAATCAATCATAACCTTAATATCTCGCCTATGCGCCTCTGCTACAAGATCTTTGAAATCATCAAGCGATCCAAATAGTGGATCAATATTCTTATAGTCGCTAAT
>JBATSI010000064.1:0-3123 GCA_049293215.1 Saccharimonas sp. (SeqCode)
GTATTCACGCACTCGCCAGGGCTGGTGGACGTGTAAATACAAGACGATGCCGCGTTTGTTGTCTGTCATGCGTGAGCTCCTGTCTTGACCTTTTTATATATTTTCATACACTGCTTTGCGACATCACTCCACGAAATACGCGCATATTCTTGCTTGATATTGTCTCGCATCGTGCTCTCAAGAGCAGGTGACGTCGCAATACCAACCAATTGATCCGCCAAGCGGTTGATGTCCCAAAAATCATAACGAAAAATACTATTTAATACCTCACCAACACCGGATTGTCGACTAATTATGAGAGCCGTTCCGTAGTGTGCGGCCTCGAGTGCAGTTAGCCCAAACGGTTCGCTCACACTGCTCATCACAAAAATATCAGCAATATTGTAAGCATCGCGCCACTGTTTGCCGCGGACGAACCCAGTAAAGAACACTTTGTCGCTGATGCCTAAATCTGCGCTAAGCCGTATGAGCTCATTGCGCTGTTCGCCGTCTCCCGCAAGAAGAAGCACAAGCTTGTCATACTTTTGGCTAGCCCGTGCGACCGCACGAATTAAATGCGTCAATCCCTTTTGCACGGTAAATCGTGTCACAGCCGATATAACAGTGTATCCCTCTGTCTTCAACGCTTCGATATATCGATACGTTCGATGGTCGTACTCGTAGCTGCCCATACTATTGATATCGATAGCGTTATAGACAACCTCGACTTTGTCTGCCGGGATGCCATATTTATGAACGATAATACTCTTAGTAATATTACTGACAGCGATAATTCGATCGGCCATCATGAGCCCGTTATATTCAATTTCGTGGATGATAGGATTACCCTGCTCAGACCCCGAACGATCAAACTCTGTTGCGTGAACATGGACAATAAGCGGTGCGTCTGTCAGCTGCTTTGCACGGATTCCAGCTTCCATAGTGAGCCAATCGTGCGCGTGGATAGCATCAGGTCGATCAATCTTTTGCACAAGCTCTTCAACATACGTAATATAACGTTTTTGTACGCCCCTCATGGTTTGCAAGTCTTTGAGATCAACTTTGTCGAGGTTTCGCTCCGTGACGTACTTGCTATCGTATGCACCAAGCATGCCAAATTTATGGAGTGGACTTAGTTTTGTAGCTGCATGAATGTTCATGTAATCAATACCTGGGTGGTCAGCAGAATAGGGGAGGACAAAGTCTATTTTCGCTCCTTGCTGCGCAAGAGCTTTTGACATATGATAACAGGCCACACCCAAGCCTCCGCTATTGTGTGGCGGGAGTTCCCACCCAAGCATCAGAATATTCATGATTCTTTGCCAAGCGTAATCGCCTGATTCTCCCCGTTTATAATCATCTTATGCTTTATTATAGCGCTACGCTTATGGTTTTGACAAGAGTTTTTCACAACGTTTTTTAAGCTGGTCACAGCCTAGTATCGAAATCGTATATCTGCTATAATAAACCGCGCGAAGGGGAGTAGCTCAGTTGGTAGAGCACTGGTCTCCAAAACCAGGTGTCGCAGGTTCAAGTCCTGTCTCCCCTGCCAAACCGGAAAGAGAGGAGAATTTTCAAAGTTCTCCACAGTTGACCTCTGTTAATGAGGTCATTTTTGTTGGTAGTTAAGCATAACTGTGGTGGTTCAGAAAACTGGCAATGAACCTGTAGCCGAGCAAGTAAACAGTCAGATGATGAGCTATCCGCCATAAAGTCAGTGACATAACTATCGAAATACATTTTTAGATCGTATTATCCATCGTGGGAGTCCATGGCTTCAAGCAATTCAGTTTGATATGCTACCTGGCACGCAAATAGCGAGATACCAGAGTTTCTTGAAACAGTAAAGAGCCACGATATTGAAGTATTTCTCCAAGCGCATAAATATGCCATGGATGAGCTTGGTCCACAGGGTGTCGCTCGGCGCCTAGGTAGCTGCGCTCACGTCCTTGACTATGTATTATTCGATGCTTCTCATGCACAGGGAAGCGTCTTGACACTGTAGCGCTGCAACCTTTTATCGAGGAGGCCTATAGCACATTCGACTCAACACAAACAGGCATTGCTATTGCTGGTGGACTTAACGCAACACATGCACGAGATGACTTACCAGATTTGATAGCTCGTTATCCTCAGCTGTCATGGGATGCTGAGGGTCAATTACATCCAGTGAATAGGGATGGTAAGCGTCCACTGGACCTAATGGCTACTAAAGACTATTTACGAGCGTCATCGGAAATTCTAAACCCTTAACCGAATTCTTTATTATATTTGCAAGTCATGAATGGTCTACATATACTTGACATATTATAGTACCTTGTATAACATAGAACTATGACAGAAAAAGTAATAAGTAGTGAACAGTACGCAGAACAGCTCTCGACTCAGCTTCGAAAGGGCTTTTTGGCGTATTGTGTACTCAAAGTATGCAGCCATCGGGCGCAATATACGAGCGATATCATCGGAAGATTGCGAGACGCCGAGATGGTTGTCGTCGAAGGAACAATCTACCCATTACTCAGTAGATTGCAAAAAGATGGATTGCTTGTCCACGAATGGCAAGAGAGCGAGCAGGGCCCGCCACGAAAATACTACAAGACGACCAGCTATGGTAATGATGTGTTGCGTCACGTATCGCACAAAATTGCCGCGCTTAATATGACATTAGAGAAATTATAAGGAGAAATATGAAAGAAATTACGCGTATTCACATAGCAAAAATACCATACGACATTGAGACTGGCGCCAAGAAAGAACTCGAACGCTATATCAAAAATCTAGGGCTTTACGCCGACGACCCAGAAGTGATGGTGGACGTTGAAGTCCGTATGACTGAATTGTTGTCGGCTCGAGGGATTCAAAAAGACGGAGTTATCACACGTGAGGATATTGACGCAATTCGTGCTCAATTAGGAGAGCCTCATGATTTTGCAAACGAGAATAGTGATATTACGCTTGGTTCAGAAACGGAGCCTCTCGTAAATACTCCACATCGACTCTATCGCGACACCGACACACCAGTGCTAGGTGGCGTTCTCGGAGGTATCGCACGATACTTTGGTATTGATCCGCTATGGACTCGACTTGGTTTTCTCATCTTGTGTATTCCATCTATGGGCACGTTGTTTCTTGCCTATATGATCT
>JBATSI010000065.1:0-2894 GCA_049293215.1 Saccharimonas sp. (SeqCode)
GTTCTGACGAGCCTGAATCATATTCTGAAGCTTCTCTACAAGTCCACCAGCAATCTCTACAGCACCAGTTGTAAACTTTTCACCATTATTAGATGCGTAAATCTCAACTGTCTGCTTTGTTCTGCGCCACAAATCATCAGCTGTTCTATACTGGTTCTCAAACTCGATTGTGATACCATCGTATTTGTTATCGATATTTGTAACCATAGCTGGCTGAGGATCGTACCAGCAGCTACGATGCAAAACACCCTGGTAGTCAAATGATGCACGTTCGCGATCACGAACAAGCTTAGCTGAAGCAGGATATGTTGTACCTTCCTTCTTTGAGAAAGCTGCACCAAGATCATACTTGTTATTAGATGCCCAACCTGGAGCAGCTGGATTCATCCAATACATATTTGCATCAAAGCGACCCTTCATGTATACGTTTTCTGTTCTATTAGACTCATCGTCATCATACTTCATTGCTGTAAGAATGAGCTTCTTCTCATCAGCTTTAGCGTATACTCTCTGACGCTTTGGAGCACGAATAATATCCTTTACAAGACCAGCGATAATCTGCTCAACACCGTCACCAACTTCTGTAACGTAGCTATAAGACTCTGTCCACTTACGATAACGCATTGGCATATCTTTAAATGTAAGACGAAGTACAACAGGACAACCACCCTGAGCAAGAACCTTAAGTGTTTCTGCTGGTACGTTTGTAAAGTCTATTGTAACCTGATCTTCAGCATCGTCCTTATAGTCAAGCTTTGTTACAGACTTGATATCTGCAACGTTGATGATATTAGACCACTTGATAACTGGGACAAACTTAACGGTGCCGTCCTTACCAACCTTCTGAAAACTATCAGATGTAATAACGCCAATCTTGAAACGATCTGCGTTTTCATCATAAGAATAAACATCTGTGATAGCTGTACCATCCTGTGCAGATGGATCGCAGTTCATGAATACAAACTTACCAACCAATGTATTAAGTTCTGCTTTTGTTTTCTTGCCAGCCAAATCTTCGGCTGTAGCAAGTGTCTCACCGTTCTTGTTAGAAACAAGGACTGTATTTACATATGTAATCATATTAAAATTAATTTTTTCTACTCACCCTATAATGTTAATGCTAGACCTAACTAGCTGGGCTTTCCACGTTAAAATTATTATTCTTGTGTATTTACCTCTTGAGTTATAGTTTTATAGCGCTCGTCTTTCTTATTTTCTAAATACATTTGAGCAGCAATCTTTATAATCTCGGGCATAATAATATCCTCGAAATCCTCATATTCATCATAAGGATTATCGAGTGTTATTTCTGTAGGCTTTCTGAGATAACCTAAAGAATATTTACTAATCTTATATTGTTTATCTGTGAGCAACATACATCCATTAGAATTTCTTACACGTAGAGGTCTAGCTCTATGAAATCTGTAATGGAAGTCTGTAAGACTGTTGTTAACTCTGTACATAAAATTATCCTACGTGCACTCAAACATGCATGTATTGATTTTATTCTCTCCATCAAGATCGCTTATTACGACGTCCTCATTGAGTGAGAACATGAAGTCTTCTGGATAGATTATAGTGTAAGATGTATATGACGGCTGACTTTCATCTACAGTCATATTTGTTGATGTGTAAGTCTTCTATTCGTATAGTTTAATAAGATCTTCTCTACGCTTTTCATTTTGTTCGTACGAAGTTCCGTGAACAAGATCGCTATTAAATCTAAGCTTAATAAACTTACAAACAGCCTAATTGAGCCAGAATAAAGATTCGTCAGTAGATGGTTTGTCTAGCTGGCTATCAAATTTATTTATCTCTCTTTCTAGCCCTACTAAAATATCTATATTCCTCATTACTCAGCCTCCTACTATTTTGGTTGTGATTTCTATTTAGAATTACCCTAAGCAAGTTTTAGTTTATACTGAGTCAAATACATGTCTACAGCACCTGACACGAGCTCTTCAAAACATGAATACGGAAGCGAACAATAACTATGTACAGCTCCAGCAGACTGATCGCTGTCATTAAACTTTAATACATTGAATGCATTAGGCTGGCAATAGTATATAAGATCCACACTATCTATCTATGTATATACGTCAGATATAACCTTAAACTAATTACTTGTATAATTAGTGCTTTCAAATATAACTAATGGATTTTTTATAATCCCGTTATAGTTGTAGTACGCATTGATTACGTTGTCTACATCTTCTTGCTTAATAAGTATATTTGGTGTAATTACACCATCTTCTAAAACCTTATCACTTTTATAATTTTTTGTAACGATGCTTTCAGATCTTACGTACATTGCATAATCTTCAGGCAATTTATATAAGCCATCATCATTTGATGTCTTTATATTAACTCTCCTAATTAAAGATCTGCTAACATCGCTTATTCTTTTAGCTCGTCTAGTACCACGTTGAAAATCATCTTCTGTAGAATACAGCATTTTTACATACTGTGTCTAGAACTCGCTTAAGAATGAATATATTGTATCGGTGCTAAGTTTTTGTTCTGACGCAAACTAAGGATATACTTCAATTAGTCTACGTTCAAACTCAATACCAAGTTTTCGTGTTTCTTCTCTTGTCATGATTCAAGTGGTCTAGTATTAGCTTTAGTAGTAAGTCTACTAGATTCTACAATCTCGGTAGACATAATAATTGCCAAATTAATTAATTCTTCTGCCATGCTATCAGATAATTCAAATTTAGTCTATCCGAAATCATAGTCGTTTACTGATAGTCCTGGTCCAATAGCAAATTTTGCAGGACGTTTAATATATGTAAACTCAGCTGTTGACTAAGCTCCATTATATTGCACATCCATTGGATCTACGTATATTACAACGTTATTGTCCTCTATACATCCTACAGGCTATTCAATCC
>JBATSI010000066.1:0-10743 GCA_049293215.1 Saccharimonas sp. (SeqCode)
TACGCTATCTATCTGATGGCAAGGGAAACTGTTCCATCAATTCCATTACCTCTTGCCTGTATTCATCCAGTTTTACGCTATTGTCCCGCGCATCTATCGCTTGCTTCATCCATTTGGCGATAGCCGCCATGTCATCTTCTTTGAGTCCTCGTGTTGTCAGTGCTGGCGTTCCGAGGCGTATACCGCTCGGTCGAAACGGAGGAAGTGTATCATCGGGAATAGCATTTGCATTGAGCGTTAACCCTATTTTGTCCATAGCAATTTCCGCCGTTTTGCCATCGATGCCGAAGCTTTTGTATACATCCGCCAAAATAAGATGATTACTTGTTCCACCAGTCACAAGCTGAAATCCCCGCTTCTGTAATTCGTCTGCCAATACACGAGCATTCGTGACAATCTGCTTCGCATAATCATGAAACGCTGGCTGAAGCGCTTCCCCAAATGCCACTGCCTTCGCTGCAATGGTATGCATGTGCGGACCTCCCTGCGTACCTGGGAAAACCGCTCGGTCGATTAGTGTTGGGATATTATCAAGCGTCTTGTCTGGTCGTTTTAGCGGGTTCGATACCACACCTTTGGAAAGAATCAGTCCGCCACGAGGACCGCGAAGCGTTTTGTGCGTTGTTGTCGTGATAACATGGAATCCATGATCAAGCGGATTCTCAGCGACACCCCCAGCAATCAAGCCTGCGATGTGCGCCATATCTGCCATCATCAATGCTCCAACCTCTTTGCCTATACGAGCAAACGCGTCATAGTCAAGTTCTCGAGGATACGCACTAAAGCCTGCTAGAATAATCTTTGGCTTATGTTCAAGAGCGAGTCGCCGCAGCTCATCATAATCTATCTCACCAGTGTCCGCATCTTTCATCTTGTAACGTATAAAGTTGTATTCGCGAGCACTCCGCGTAACCGGCGCTCCATGCGTCAAATGTCCGCCATGTCCAAGATCCATCGCCATAATGGTATCCCCAGGCTGACACCAGGCAAAATAAACCGCTTCGTTTGCTTGCGCACCTGAGTGCGGCTGAACATTTGCATGATCAGCGTGAAACAACTGCTTTGCCCGATCGATTGCGAGCTGTTCGACTTTATCTGTGAACTCTTGCCCTCCATAGTAGCGGCGACCAGGGTAGCCTTCGCTATATTTGTTTGTAAATACGCTACCGAGTGCATGCAAAACATCTCGTGATACATAGTTTTCACTCGGAATAAGCTCGAGTCCTTCGTGTTGACGATTTTCCTCTTCTTTAATAAGTTGTGCGACGATCGTATCTTTCATATTTCCATCCTCTTTAGTTCTTGATATACGTGGCTATAGATTGTCGTTCGCAATTAAATCATATCACTATTGTACCACAGTTGATCTATTGACTTTATATCATGTTTGATATAAAATAGTATGTATGGAATCTGATAAATACCTTCGAAATATCGGTACACTTATTCAAGAAACACGCCAGTCCCAAGGGATGACCCAAGCCGAGCTAGCACAAGCCCTCGGCACAAGCCAGTCAGCTATCAACCGGATCGAAAAAGGTGGACAAAACATCAGCCTTGAGATGATTGCCCGTATTGGAGAGGTCCTTTCAAGCGAAATCGTTCGACTAAACAAATCAGGGAAAACCAACTTTGTTATCAACGGTGGACATAAGCTTCATGGATCAATCGAGACAAAAACAAGCAAAAACGCCGCAGTCGGGCTTCTTTGTGCAAGCCTTCTCAATAAGGGAAAGACAACCCTCCGACGAGTTGCACGTATCGAGGAAGTGAATCGTATCATTGAGGTACTCGAAAGTATCGGAGTAAAGTGTCGTTGGCTGAAGAATAATGATCTCGAAATCACACCGCCAAAGGTACTCAAACTTGAGCAAATGGATGTAGCCGCCGCACGACGTACTCGTAGTATTATTATGTTTCTCGGGCCACTATTGCATCAGCATGGACATTTTAGTATTCCTTTTGCCGGTGGATGCAATTTGGGTACTCGCACCGTTACACCCCACATGAGTGGTCTTGCGCCATTCGGACTGACAGTAGATACGACCAATAGCCACTACGCAGCATCAACACGAAAACGAAAGATATCAGAGGCAATCGTCCTTACAGAGCGTGGCGATACAGTGACAGAAAATGTCATCATGGCAGCGGCACTCTATGATGGCGAGGTTATTATTCGCAATGCAAGCCCTAATTATATGGTTCAAGATGTTTGCTTCTTTTTGCAAAAACTGGGAGTCAAGATAGAAGGTATCGGTACGACAACACTGAAGATTCACGGCGTTTCTTCGATCAATAAGTCCGTCGAATACTACCCAAGCGAAGATCCTATCGAAGCAATGAGCTTTATCGCTGCGGGAGTTGTGACGGATTCGCCAATCCGCATTACTCGCGCGCCAATTGAATTTCTTGAGCTTGAGCTTGCTATTCTCAAGGGAATGGGCTTGCGATATGAGCTATCAGCAGAATACCCAGCTCGCAATGGACATACGCGCCTTGTCGATATCTCATTGAAAAGATCTGAGCTTGTAGCGCCAAAAGACAAGCTACATAGCATGCCCTTCCCTGGTGTTAATATGGACAATCTTCCTTTCCTTGGCCTTATTGCTACGGCAGCCAAGGGGAGAACACTTGTACACGACTGGAGTTATGACAACCGAGCAATTTATTTTACCGAGCTATCTAAGCTAGGAGCGTCTATAGATCTCGTCGACCCACACCGTGTGTACATCACTGGTCCGACTCGCTGGAAGCCAGCAGAACTCGTTGCACCACCAGCGCTTCGACCGAGTGTCGTCGTGCTCCTCGCTATGCTTGCAGCACCTGGCAAATCGGTTCTTCGCGACGTCTACAATATTAATCGTGGGTATGAGGACTTTGCCAATCGCCTCAATACTCTTGGTGCAGAGATCGAAACGACCTGGGGAGAATAAGCAAAAATAAAAATCAACCCATCAATAGGTTGATTATTTGGGGTGGATAATGGGACTCGAACCCACGGCCTCCGGTGCCACAAACCAGCGCTCTAACCAAACTGAGCTACATCCACCAAACAAAAAACGTACAAGACCCCTATGGGACCTTCGCTATTGTATCAAAAAAACCGCAAGCTGTCACTACTGATACGGATTATATCCACGCGAAGGCGGTTCAACAAAAGTAGCACGAGACGGACGCTGCGGCGCAGTTAACCGTGCCGCTGGTGAATTAGCGGCATTGTACCCCTGTCTCGTAGGGTTAACCATATCAATACGCGACGTCGGCCTTGGGCGCCGTCCGCGCAAGCGTTCATTTCGCATATACGGCTCCTCTACTGTTACCTTGTTTTCGACTGCCTGTTCACGGTATCCTACAGCAACCAACGAGTCTTTATATTGAACGTGTTGCAAGGGTGATGCTGTTGATGGTGCTACCATAGGACGTGGGACAACGCTACCACCAATACCAACCGCCGCATTGTGATTGATCTGAGCAAGTCCACTCGTGTGAGCGTCTGCCGACTTAAGTCTGAAAAATGATCTTAAACGACCCATGACTTTATTATACACGAAAAAGATGATACAATCAGAGGTACTTGCGGGTGTAGTACAGCGGTTAGTATACAAGTTTTCCAAACTTGGGATGAGGGTTCGACTCCCTCCACCCGCACCAAGAGAGCTTCCTCTAGTGGAAGCTTATTTTATACATAGTCTATGAAAAAGCCGTTTTATTTTGACATAACTCACCGACTGCCACATACACTTGCGCGAACAGGTGTTATTCATACGCCACATGGCGACATCCAAACACCAGCATTTATCGTTGTTGGTACAAAGGCAAACGTCAAGGCGCTTGTACCAGAACAAGTTGCCGCCGTAGGAGCACAGGCCGTCCTTGCCAACGCATATCACCTCTATCTTCAGCCTGGACACAAGCTTATCGATAAAGCCGGCGGGCTAGGAAAATTCATGAACTGGCCCGGACCAACATTTACAGATAGCGGTGGATTTCAGGTGCTATCTCTCGGGAGCGGCTTCAAGAAAGTACTCGCCATGAGCACAGATGTTAACGAAGAAATCGCCATTGCAAAAAAGAGCAGCCGTCATGCATGGGTAGACGACGACGGGGTAAATTTTAAGTCACACCTCGACGGTTCACTTCACCGGTTCACTCCAGAACTATCTATGCAAATCCAACATGGTATTGGTGCGGATATTACATTTGCCTTCGATGAGCTTACGTCGCTCATCGATCCTTACGAATATCAAGTTGAGTCGCTCAAAAGAACACACGCATGGGCACAGCGCTCACTCGCTGAAGTCAAGCGACTCCGAGAAGAGCATCCAGAAAAGCCGTATCAAGCACTTTTTGGCGTACTTCAGGGCGCAAACTACGAGGATTTACGCAAAGAAACTGCGCATTTCATGGCAGAACATGATTTTGATGGCTATGGCATCGGTGGTGCACTCGAAAAAGAACATATGGCAGAAATCATTCATTGGGTTGATGAAATTTTGCCAGAAAATCGCCCACGACACTTGCTCGGCATCAGTGAGCCTGATGATATTTTTGCAGCGATCGAGCAAGGCATTGATACGTTTGATTGTGTATCACCAACACGCGTCGCACGAAACGGTGCCGCATACACGTACAAGGGAAGAATAAACGTACGGGGCGCAAAATACCGAGAGCTCTTCGAGCCTGTACTCCAAGATTGCGACTGTTATACCTGCCAACACTATACCGTCGCGTACATCAATCATCTTCTTCGTGCACACGAAACGCTCGCAGGTACGCTGCTATCCATCCACAACGAGCGCTTTATCATTAAACTCGTTGATGACATCCGATTATCAATCGAAAACAACACGTTTTATGAATTTCGCGATACCTTCCTTGCGCAATACTATCAAAAATAATGCTATAATTTAGTTATATGCCCCGGTAGCTCAGTGGATAGAGCAAGAGACTTCTAAGCTTTTGGCCGTTGGTTCGATTCCAACCCGGGGTACCAAATTTATTTTTTATATTTGTGAATGAGTGACCTTCTACTATTTTTATGAATGATTTTTTTATTCGCGGAGTTAAAATCGCTACAGAAGATTTAGCTGGCTACCCTTTTTCGATTCCAGCCATCCGCGGCGCAGAAACTATTTCATTTACATCACCTGTGACTTTCTTTGTTGGAGAAAATGGTACAGGAAAATCAACGCTCATAGAGGCTATTGCCGTTGCTGCTGGATTCAACGCAGAGGGCGGGACGAAAAACTACAACTTTAGCAGCTATGACACTATCTCTCCTCTTGCCCAAAGCCTTACACTCGTCCGAGGACCTCGACGAGAGAAACGTGGTTATTTTTTGCGCGCAGAAAGCTTTTACACAACAGCAAACTATACCGAAAAAGGGACGTTCCCAACCGACGGCTCGCCAGCTCCATTACTCGTTGACGGAAAACGTCTTCACGAACAATCACATGGCGAAGCCTTCATGTCCATCATACACGAATTTGAACCTGGACTTTTCATTCTTGATGAACCAGAATCTGCGCTCTCACCTCGTACAATCATCACGCTTATCCAGATCATCCAAAAGCTCACCAATCGCGGCACTCAGTTTATCATAGCAACGCATTCTCCCATATTACTAGCGATTCCTGGTGCCAAGATCTATCAATTCTCACAAAGAGGTCTATGGACCGTTGCCTATGAAAATGTCGATCACGTTAAAATCACAAGAGAATTCTTGCATAATCCAGAAAAATACATAGGTGCGTAAAGCGCCGTTGCCCTTGAATACTTGCTACTGCTCAACTCGTGGCGGTAGGATTGTTTGCGCTTCGTCTTCGCTTTGGAAAATCGCTTGAACTTGCTCGAGATTGATTGAAATTGTGCTTCCTGGAGACACTGCGCCACTAAGCATTTGCTTAGCAACAGTATTTTCGACTGCTTTTTGCACAACTCGACGCATCGGACGCGCTCCTAGTCGTGGATCATATCCTCGATCAACAAGAAAGAGTTTCGCCTCTGGATCAACCACAACAGATACTTTTTGCAAAGCAAGCGTTTTGTTGACGCCTGCGAGAATAAGATCAAAGACCTGCAGCAGTTCTTCTTTTGTAAACGGTCGAAAGAGCACAATTTCGTCAAAACGATTCAGAAACTCTGGCCGGAATTGTCCGCTGCTAATGAGTTCGTTAGTAAACTGCTGCTCAAACTGTTCAAGTTTGTATCCTCTTTCAATATATTCTCGAATACGATCCGCTCCAGCATTGCTCGTCGCAATGACAATTGCATCACGAAAGCTCACTTCGCGGTTTTTAATATCACGCAAAATACCTTCGTCGAGCAACTGCAGCAAGGTTGCGAGCACCTCTGGCGCAGCTTTTTCTATTTCATCAAGAAGCACAACACTGAACGGCTGCTTCATCACCTGAGCAGTTAGGCTCGTTGGGTCGTCCGCGCCATCCGCGATCAAACGCGAGACATCCTCCGAGCGAACGTACTCATTGAGGTCGATTCGCACTATCCGTTCTTCCCCGCCAAAATAGACGTCAGCAAGCGCCTTTGATAGCTCCGTTTTGCCGACACCCGTTGGACCAAGAAACAAAAATGTACCGATTGGACGATTGGGGTTGCGCACTCCTGCACGCGCCCGACGAAGCGCATCACTGACAACGTTCACTGCACGCGTCTGGTCTACCATTCGCTGATGAATAAGCTCTTCCATGTTCAACAAGCGCTGGCGATCTTCTGTGTCACTTGCGACGCTCACTTTTATATCCATCGTCTTTTCGATCGCCTGCTGCACAGAGTTCATCGTCACAAGTCCCTTCTCGTGATATGCCGCCGCCGATTCAAGCAGTTTGATTGCCTGCCCTGGCATCGCAAGATCATGAACATATCGCTCGCTTAATCGATACGCCTCTTTCAACGCCTGATACTGATACGTTACTTTTCGCTGGATCTCAGTAAGAATCACCTGTTCCTGCATGACTGAAAGTGTTTCCGCCTCATTGGTCGGTGCAATATTCACGCGATTAAGTGCATTAATGAGCGAGGGGTTCCTTTGACCTATTTGCAAAAAGCGTTGCTCATCCATAGACAAGATAATCCGTAAACGCCCCGCTTCAAGAATCGGTAAAAGAACGTTAGTTAGATCAACCGCACCGATACCCTCCTCAAAGAAAAGTTGTGCATTATCGAGACAGATGATAATATTTTTTGCTGTATACGCCTCACTTAGTACTTTCATGACAAGATTTTCAAGCTCACCCCGCCCAGGAGCAGCCGCAATAAGTGCGGATGAATCAAGGATAAATACCTGGCGAAACTTCAACGTACTCGGCAATGACGATGTTGCGTCAAGTAGTTTTTCGGCAAAAGCGTGAATAATTGTCGTCTTCCCAGATCCAGCTTTGCCTACAAGCACAGCATTTTGTCGACCGTTCGTTCCGAACAATTCAAGAAGCTGTTCAATAGCTTGCTCATGAGATACGGCATCGACCATAAGCATCCCACCGCCTCGACCAATCTGCTCACTGATGTTTTGTCCAAAACGAGTAAGGAGTGGAATGTAGCCAAACGACCAATCTCGTGCAATACCTCCCGTTCTTCGAGGCTGCTTTGTCTTTTCGATAAGTTTTCTAAGGTGATGTTGCCACTGTATGCCTGCATCAAGATCGGCGTCATCTAGATGAATCTGCGCAATCAACCCTTCATATGACGAAAAACTCCGTACAAGCGCAACCGCCAGCACACTCCCCGTGATGTGCTCTAAATTATTTGCTTGACGGATATCCTCTGCTTGCTGCCATAGCGCCGACATGTCTGCCTTTTCATGAGAAGCAATTTCTTGGAGTAATGATGGCGTCAATCCGAGCCTTGCGCCCATAAATAGTCCACTATTTACCCGAGAAAGAGCAAGCGCTACATCGTATGGTGACGGTTGGCGCGGTAACCTTCCTAGAATATCACCCGACACTATCGCATCTATACCACTGCCACTCGTTGGCAAATGACGCAAATTGCCTTTATACCATTGCTGCAATATATGCGGAATTGCTGCAAGACTTGCAACAAACCATCCTGTAGCGGCGCCAATAGCCAGTAAACTAATGCCTGCAAGTGCAAGGAGGACTCCAGCAACAACAATCAGTCGACCCCACGTACCACCGAGAAATACACCAAATCGAGCTTTTTGTGCACGCATACTGTCATAGCGAAAATCTAGTTCCATGGCAGCCATCCACTCATTGTTAGCAAAAATCCAAGCACTGGCAAAAACGGCACAATCGCCCATATTACCACAGTAAGAACGCCAAAAACTGCAGTAATAAATAGCCAGCACGAACCAATAATAATCATAAAACTGCGCACAATACTACCGATAATACGAGAAATTAATCTGTCAAAAAATGCACGCATCTGTACACCAATAGGACCTCGCACCTTACCTGCAGATATTTGTCGAAAAGGAGAAAAGAGTGTCTTAATAAGCAGATCAATCGAGAAATAATCAAATGTACTTGCAAGCCTTTGACCCACCGCCCTTACGCGTTGCCACCAACCGATGCCATACCACCAAGATAAAAAGCCAACAATAACCATAATCATATTGTACCGCACACGCCTCTATTTATCTACAATAGTGCCATGGTCGAGGCGTGTGGTATATAATAGTTCATATGTCACAAATTGTTACATTTATCGGAAAGAGTGTACAAAAGATCGCCAAACTTCGTGGCGGCGGCTCAGCCCTTCCGGGTCTTGTGGTTGAAAAAATCAGCCCGCATTTTCTCTCTGACACTCTTTCGCAACTGCCCCATGGCGTTGTCATTATTAGCGGCACAAACGGGAAAACAACGACGACTAAGATGGTCGTAGAGCTCCTCGAAGGACAAGGCCTACGCGTATTTACCAACCGCACAGGTAGTAACTTTACTCGAGGTGTCGTTGCAGCACTTCTTGAAGCGGTAGACGCAAAAGGGAATCTTCATGCAGATATCGCCGTTCTTGAACTCGACGAGGCATATGCCGTTCGATTTGCGCAACAAGTTGCTCCCCACTATTGTTTGCTGCTAAATGTACTTCGAGATCAGCTTGATCGTTTTGGAGAAATTGATCATACCGCAGATCTCCTTCATCAACTCGCAGAAAAAACCACCGAAGGTATCGTCATCAATCGCGACGATCCTCGTCTGTCCGCACAATCATTCACCACCACGCTGCATACACCTATCGCAACATACGGTGTCGATAAGCCTCTTTTGACACTCTTCCCTAGCGACGATATGCTTCACGGTGGCAATCAAAAAACCTCAGAGTTACGACACGACGACTGTGAGCTCAAAGAAATCACTCCTACCGGTGCACTTGTCTCTTTTGGAGGCAATACGTATCCGCTTCATCTCAATCTCAAGGGGTTTTATAACATTCAAAATGCCGTTGGAGCAATCGCTTTAACACGTCTTATTATGAAGCAATCGCTCAATATCGGTAAAATGATAGACACACTCAGCCACGTGCAACCCGCTTTTGGACGAGGCGAAACTATTACCGTCGACGGGCAGCCATGCGAGCTTGTTCTTGTCAAAAATCCTAGTGGGTTTCGGCTAGGTCTGCAATCGTTCAGTGCAAAGGGCAATGCTATCATGATAGCTATCAATGACAACTACGCCGATGGGAGAGATATGAGTTGGCTATGGGATGTCGACTTTGCGTCTCTTCAGGAAGTCGGCGTCAGTACCGTGACGGGTATTCGTGCCTATGACATGGCGTTACGACTTCAATACGACGAAATACCATTCTCTATCGTCGAAACAAACCTCAAGCAGGCACTTGCAGCATTTATAAAAAAGCATCCAGATGAGCCAAAGCGAATTTATTGCACCTACACCGCTATGCTTGCGCTGCGACGAGAACTTGGGCGCTATTCCAAGGGGGTGCCTACTATATGAAAGACATTCGACTGCTTCAGCTATATCCACGGGATATGAATATCTACGGCGATTGGGGCAACGCGCTTGTATTGAAACGACGCCTTGAATGGTATGGCTATCACGTCACACTACTCAGCTATAACCCTGGCGACGCCTTTCCAGACAATGTCGACCTGATCGTCGGTGGAGGCGGGCAAGACTCCGGACAAGACAAGATTCAAGATGACCTCATCGCTATCTCCCCACATATTCGTGCCCTCGCCGACGACAACGTCCCAATGCTTATGATCTGTGGACTCTACCAGTTATTTGGGAACTTTTTCAAGACACGAGAAGGGCATATTATCACCGGTATTGGCATCCTCGATATCGAAACTGTCGGAGGTGACGAACGTCTCATCGGAAATATCGTTACTCGTAGCGAAGAATTTGGCGATATCGTAGGATACGAAAACCATAGCGGCAAAACCATCCTCAAAAATAGCCTGCCACCACTTGGCATCGTCATGCGTGGCGCCGGTAATAACAACGAGGACCGCACCGAAGGCGCACGCTACAAAAATGTTATCGGCACCTACCTTCATGGGTCACTTCTCCCGAAGAACCCCCAGATTGCCGACTTCTTGATAGAGCAAGCTGTTTTGCGACGCTACGGAGAATTCTCGCCACAAACTGTCATCGACGACTCGTTTGCGCAACAAGCCCGGACTGTTGCTATGAAGCGCCCACGATAATTTGCTCAGTGCTGTGGACAACTTATCCACACCTTTTGTGCTTGACAAGGGTCTCCCCCCCCCTATAATCGGGCTTATGGTTAGGATTGTAT
>JBATSI010000067.1:0-5557 GCA_049293215.1 Saccharimonas sp. (SeqCode)
CCTTGACGAAAATCATAATCATAAAAGAACTGATGTTCGTCGCTCCAGCAGTACCGCTGAATTGCCGCAGAGCGACGAGCAGCTGCTATTTCAAACCGCTTCTGCAGCACTGGCTGCTTGAGATACCGATATGTCTTCGCTATACTCATCTCTAGCTTATACAAGAGGCAATTTAAATCGACGGGAACAATATCCGTTGTATGAATCGACTGAATGTCCTCCGTATCACGAAACCATCGAGAGCTGAAGTCCCACCCACTCTCTGCACCTGCTCTTAGATCGAGAAAAATCTTCTCTTTATCTTGGTTGCGTGAGTGCTCCGCTGTCTCTATGTCTTCTCTTCGAGATTCTGGTCGAGGAGTATTTTTGTTGTCAAAATACCGATTAAGCAGACTACCATCAGGCATCTCAACAACGCGCAAATATGCTTCAATAGCGTAGTTCGACTCAACAAGCCGACTTCCTTTCATCCAAAAACGATACTCCGCCAGCATTGTTGGCAGAAATTCCGCACGTGTGCTTATCTCTCCTCTATACTGCGACAAGAGCGCTACCATATCCGCAAAAAACGGCGGTTGCGACCGACTGAGAAAGTATGTTCGGTTTGCCGTAGGAATAAGCTTGAAGCGTTTCATCATGTAGCTATAGTTTCTCATCATATCATACACGATATCCCATTTTTGATCCGCGGCAAGCCCTAGCATAACAAAGTAACTATCCCAGTAGAATTGCTCGCTAAATCGTCCACCCGGTACAATATATTGATATGGCAAGCTAATGAGCGACCCTCTATTTTTTCGATTTCTTCGTGCCAAATCATTCCACAACAACCGCACATATTGACGCGCAGACATATTCTCAAAGCTGCTAGGCTTCTTTCCAGGAATACTATATTGATAAAAATATTTATCGACAAAACGAGCAAGGTCAAAACCAGCTGTATTCTTTTCGCGCTGATAGTGCTGCATAATTTCTCGTGGTTTCGCCTTGGGTATCATATCAACAAACAACTTACCATCCCTATAAATCCGTTGCTGCTGAACATCGTGGAATAAATCGGCATAGGCCTCATCAGGACTTTTTTGCATAGGTAACATGCGACCTGCCGTGATAGCAAGCGCTGTCTTCATGTCTTCTGAAGCACGTTTTTTTACAGCCCTTACTTGAAAAGGTAATGGTTTCATATATCCCAGTATAAGGGCTAACTCAGCTATGTACAAGCAATCTTGCGTATCACATATCTTGCGTATAGCTTAATTGATACAACGCTGACGTCAACGAAGCATTGCCCGAGCGTAGCCGGCCGCAATACAATCCATCACCATTATCGATCTGCTGGTCAAGTTGCTTTAAAACATTCGTCGTAACAGGTGAGACGACAATGACAACGGCATTCCAGGTGGTCTGATACGTCGTCGAACACATTGCCGTGGCAGTCGTATTGTCGTTGTCGTTGTCATACACCCACGATGTAATACCGCCCGTAGTCGGAAGTTCATTGATATACTCTTTAATTGAATCACCACTATTAACGAGCGCAAGAAGATTCGGATTGTTTTCACCTGTAAAATCTGTGTCCCTCGGCCATGTCGCACTATGTTCATACCCAGCCTTCAAGCGAAGGCCATCGTCTACTTTCTTTATGCCGCTATAGATAGTCGCTGCCGCTGCTCTATCCTTAATTGAACCATAGCTAACAACAGATATCGCTGCGAGGATAGCAATGACTGCTATAACAATAACGAGCTCAACAAGAGTAAATCCTCTGTCCTTTATAGTGCTTACGCTCATATAACAAGTATACCATGGGTAAACTACGCATCAAAGACTACTTCGCATGCCGTTTTCGCTCGATAGGGTCAAGATATCGCTTGCGAAGGCGAAGACTTTTTGGCGTCACTTCCAATAGCTCATCGTCTTCAATAAAATCAATACATTGCTCAAGGCTTAATTGTGTATATGGCGTCAGCTGCACAGTACCATCGCTCGATTTCGATCGCATATTCGTCAAGTGCTTTGCCTTACAGACGTTAAGCTCGATATCTTCTTGACGGTTGTATTGTCCAACAATCATGCCACCGTAGACTTCCGTGCCTGGACCAACAAATAACTCGCCACGAGCTTCCGCAGCTTCAAGGGCGTATGGCGTTGTTGTTCCTGCCTCAAACGCAATAAGTACACCACTTCGCGTCTGTGGAAGTTTCGCACCAACAGGCTGATATCCATGAGGCAATGAATTCATGATCACAGTGCCCTTCGTGTCTGTCAATAGTTGGTTTCGCAATCCGATAAGTGCGCGTGTTGGCAATATGTATGTCATGCGAGCTGCGCCGCTACTCGTTTGTTCCTGACGCACCAACTCCGCACGACGAGCGCCCAACTGCTGGCTTACAACGCCAACAAACTCTTGCCCAACCTCAATAATAAGTTCCTCAACAGGCTCTTTCGTCTGTCCATCCTCTTGAATTGTTACTACCTGAGGACGCCCTACTTCAAACTCATAGCCTTCTCGCCGCAATGTTTCAATCAAGACCGACAAGTGAAGCTCACCACGACCGGATATGATAAATCCAATACCATCATCTTCTACTCGCAAACTCACATTCGTCTCAAGTTCTCGTTTCAAGCGATCGCCAATCTGTCGACTTGTCGTAAACTCTCCCTCACGCCCCTTCATTGGGCTTGTATTCGGGCCAAGATACATACTAAGCGTTGGCGCTTCTATATCGATCGTTGGCAACGCCTCAGGATTATCCTTGTCGGCTATCGTCTCGCCAATCTCCGCCTTTTCAATTCCCGTAAGCGCAACGATATCTCCCGCAGCCGCTTCCGATATCTCCTCGCGACTAAGTCCCCGATATCCAAATATCTTATCGACACGGCTTGATACTTGAGATCCATCTCGCTTTATCAGCACAACAGGTTGCCCACTTTTGATAACACCACGGTTGATTCTTCCGATAGCATACTTGCCAAGGAACGCATCATAATGAAGTGATGTCACAAGCATTTGAAATGGCTTCGCTGCATCAACGGTTGGTGCGGGAATATCTCGAACAATCGCCTCAAAAATTGTCGTCAAATCGGCTGGCTCCGACGGATCTGTAGGCATGCTGCTCCACGATTTGCCTTCGCGAGCAACTGCGTAGTAAATAGGGTATTTGAGCTGAGATTCATCGGTAGCAAGCTCAAGAAATAGATCGGCAAGCTCGTCCTCAACTTCTTTAATACGTCGAGCAGGTTTATCAATTTTATTAATCACAACAACAGGTTTCAGACCTAGTTCAAGTGCCTTTGACAAAACAAACTTAGTTTGTGGCATCGGACCTTCCTGCGCATCGACAATAAGCAACACGCCATCCGCCATATTAAGCGTTCGCTCAACCTCACCCGAAAAATCTGCATGTCCTGGCGTGTCAATGATGTTGATCTTGTAGTCGCCATAGTAAATGCTTGTTTGTTTCGCGGTAATAGTAATGCCCCGCTCGTGCTCCTGATCGCCACTATCCATAATAAGCGTTTGGCTCATCTCTGCTTGGTTGTCGCGAAATGTTTTTGATTGTTTCAAGAGGCCATCAAGCATCGTCGTCTTACCATGGTCAACGTGAGCAATAATAGCAATATTTCTAATATATTGTGCGTCTTTCATAAAATAATGGTCTGCTTCGACAGACCTTCCTTTACTTATAATTTTATCACGTTTTCGCTAATTGTCTAGCCCCAAAGCATCGCGAACATCCTTCTGAACCGCCTCAATCGACTGACTGGCATCAATAAGCGGATAATGCGACTCAGTAGCTATGGTGCAATACGCCCGATTAACTCGCGTCTGAAAATCGTCGTTACGGGCTTCAAACGTATCTGGTTTGTCTAACGAGCCACGCTGCGCTATGCGTTGCCTGCGATGTACACTATCTGTCGTGAGAACAATCGTTGCATCTGGCTTCATATAACGTTCGTCGGTAAACTGTTCTGTGAGTTGACGAATAAGCACCTCATCAATACCCTCACCAGCTCCTTGATATGCAAGCGTCGATATATAGTTTCTCGCACTCAGCACATACCAGCCATCACGCAATTTTTGGCTCGCCTCTTGCCATATATCATGCCGCGAAGCAGTAAAAAGCAATAAATTCGTTAGCCCATCACGAGGAATACTTCCATTCTTTATGACCGTACGGATTGCATCTGCCATAGCCGTCCCTGCTGGTTCATGAATCGTCATGACTTTTTCGCCACGATCAGCGAGGTACCGAGCAAGTAGCTCTACTTGCGTTGACTTTCCTGTACCGTCATTTCCCTCTATAACAATATACTTACCGCTCTGCATAGTTACATTATAGCGTATCGCTTCAAGACGGTATAACAACCCACCAAGATCAATACTTCAATACAGGCAGGGACAGGGATGGGTCAGACCCAAACTGACCATGCTACATTCCTGAGCTTCAGCTAGCCAAATTATCCCAGGATATTCATCTGAACCCAATGCGTTGAATTCAGGGTGGCGATTCAACGCCACTTCATCCCTACCTATATATTAGCATATTGTGTGCGCTGACTTTGATAATCATCTATCACAGTGTTCAGCTCAAAGCACTCACCACAGACTTGATCTGCGAATCAGGAACAGCCCACAGGAGTCGAGACACGCAAAGAGCCCGCCACAAGCGACGGGCTCTCCAACGATTTTCACGACCTCAGCCACATTCTTCATGGCACAGGTTCGAGTATGAGCACTTTGGTGGGAAATACAGGGCTTGAACCTGTGACCTCACGAATGTGAATCGTGCGCTCTAGCCAACTGAGCTAATTTCCCGTACCTAGTATGAGTATGACGATGTCGCAAGAGGATGTCAACTACTAGCTAAGACGAATACGACATAGCGTTCTCGTACCTTGATCAGCCTCAAAGTTAGAACTAGTACTACCAGACACTCCACACTGTTGATCGCCTCCCTGCAACGACCAGTAAAGACTTCCACTTGTTCCATTGTAATCATACCGTATGCCGTAATTCGCTTGATTTATATGCCCACTCGCTGGAGCCGATTGCAGCGGCCCGCCGACCGTCCGAAGCATGGAGATAAAACCCGTATTATCTCTCGTATATGGGCCATTCGCGCTCCATGTACTACATCTATTATCGACTGTTGCACACATCGTTGCTGCAGGAAGTGCACCGTTTGCTGCAACATATAGATCTAGCAATTTTTTCGTTTGGCCTGCTGCAGATATCATCGCAGCGTTACTAGCTCGTTGCTGTATCCCGTTATAACTCACGACGCTAAAAGCAGCGAGAATGGCGATGACAACAATGACGATGAGGAGTTCAACGATAGTAAAGCCACGTTTGCTTGTATGATGTGTTTGTGTGATAGGTAAAGGATGATGATAATGATAAGTATTGCTCATGCTTACATTTAATCACCCCCCCGGGATGTCAAGGAAAATTCACATATTTGCATTTTCTCCAACGATTTCATATAATACATACACGAAACAACACATGCGGGTTTAGCTCAGTTGTTAGAGCGCTTCCTTGCCATGGAAGAGG
>JBATSI010000068.1:0-10137 GCA_049293215.1 Saccharimonas sp. (SeqCode)
TCTTGTTATTGTTGGGCTAATCTTCGCTATCTGCATGATAGCAAGTATTCAGCCGCTCATTCGTAATGTCCGCCGTAGCCCTATCCGCGATATGCGTGAAGATAGTTGATAATTTCCCTTGACATCCCGGGGGGGGGTGATTAAATGTAAGCATGAGCAATACTTATAACTATCATCATCCTTCACCTATCTCACAAACACATCATATAAACAAACTTGGTTTTACTATTGTCGAGCTCCTCGTCGTGATTGTGGTGATTGCGATTCTCGCAGCAATAAGTATTGTGGCGTATAACGGCGTGCAGCAACGTGCGCGAAATTCGGCACGTGTGAGCGAGGCGCAGGAGTGGGTGAAGATTCTTAATATGTATGCAGCGACAACTGGAACATATCCGTTCAGCTCTGGATCGCGATGTCTTGGATATGATTTTCCAAAATACGGTAGTAATACAGCGGGAAGTTGTTGGGACGCAAATAAAGCTGTTAGTGCGATAGCTTACCAAGACGACGTAATGAACGCTGACATCGAGAAGGTGGCTGGCGTAAAGCTACCTAGCTATACAAGGGCGGTTATTTCTGAAAGTGGCTATGATAGACTTGGTCCGATGGGCACGTATACTAACTCGCGTCTCTATATTGTCTATTGGCTTGAAACTTCGGGCGATGCATCCACCGCTCCTTGCCCTGTGGGGGGAAAGTTGTGGAATCAAACGAACACATATAGCTGCCGCATTAGCCTTCCCGCCTTGACGATATAGGTCATTGTTACTGGTGGGTTTCTTGGCATTTTTCGCATATTCCACATACCTCGAAGTGGTGTGCTGTTGGCTGAAAGTGATGCTTGTGGGCAATGTAGGTGATAAGTTGTTCGATGTGATCTGATTGAATCTTTGTAATGGAGCCGCAAGACGTGCAAATGAGGTGATGATGATGGGGCTTAAATGGCTCAGCAAGTTCGTACGTATGTTTCCAGCCAGTTGTGATGCGCTCGACGATATGAAGTTTCTCAAAAAGTGCAAGCGTTCGATATATGGTGACGCGGTCAACAGAATCTGTTTGGTTGATAATTTGTGCGATACTGAGTGGCTCACTATTGCTGTTGAGTGTTTGAAATACTGCTATCCGTGGCTTGGTGAGGCGAAGGCTGAGAGAGGCGAATTGATCGTTAAGCGATGGGTTCATAGTTGCAGTATATCACGTTATTGCAACAAATTTGCAATAAAGAATTATGCGACATACAATTGTTATAATATAGAATTAATTCTTGTAAAAGACAAAAGGACACAATGCTACTATCAATACCAACTGCTATTGCTGATGTGCTTTCGCTTGAAGACCTTGCGCCGTCGCCACGAGTCAATGAAGTAATGTCGGGTCTCGTCGCAAGTGTTGTGGGCGATACAAAAACCGACGTTCAAGTAATCGATAAAAAACTATGTGCTCAAGTTCGTCAAAAAAGCGCGGACGCAGAGACTGAAATGGAAAACTACTGGGCTAAAAAAATCATAACGGCACGTCAGCCTACTGAAATGTTGCATCAATTTCCATATTTAGATAATTATGAAGAACTTACGCGACGCGAAGTTGCATTGATCAAAAAGTCAGGATTGACGCTCTCGAAAAAGAGCCGCGTACTTGTCGTTGGAAGCGGCCCGCTACCATTATCTGGTATTGAACTTGCGATACAAACTGGCACCATAGTAGAGGCTGTTGATATCTCGCCTCGTGCAATGGAGCTTGGCAGTAAGGTAAATAACATGCTGGGGCATGACGCGGCATACTATATTGCATCAGGGCAAGACGTTGTACTGGCTGCGCACTATGATGCTATTCTTATAGCAGCACTTGCGGGTGATAGTTTGCGCCAGAAGCAAGCTATTGTCGATAATGTCCTCCCATCGCTCAAAAGACGAGGAAGGATCGTTGTGCGTAGCGCAAAAGGTAATCGTCGATTGCTCTATCCAGCAGTGACTGCCGCATCGTTTCGGGGCATGCGTCTACTTGAAGAATACCATCCAGATGACTATGTAATAAACTCAGTATTTGTATATGAAAGGGAAGTATGAAGCCAAAGCTATATCTCATAAATGGTGCACTCGGAGCTGGCAAAACAACGATATTGACGCAGCTTATTAAAACGCCTTCGTTCAAAAACGCACGGATTATAGAAAACGAATTTGCCAATACAAGTATTGATACTGAACAGTTTCACGATCACGATGCGAGAATTGAGACGATCGCTGGCTTGTGCATCTGTTGCTCAACAGGAGATGAGCTAGATGATGCGCTGCGTCGGCTTGCAGATGCAGGCAACGAACCTGTTGTCGTTGAGGCGACAGGAATGGCAAATTCACTAAAACTTATTGAGAAACTGGTGGTATCTGGTGTGCTTACACGCTATCACTTAGCAAGTGCGATATTTGTTATCGATGCGGCGGCGGTTGCAGGCGATAGCGAGCGATTATTGTCGCAATACAGTGATGAGATAAAGGCTGCTGATATCGTTGTGATAACGAAGGCGGATTTACTCGATAAAGCGACAACAAAAGCAATAGAAGACATGCTAGTTCGTTGTGGTGCAAAAAAGTATGTGAGTGCAACGATGGGACACTTTGATGAGGGCGCTATAACAGATCAGTCGACGATTCTTGACTACTACGTTGATCACGCGGAAGGGTTACAAAACCACGACTCGGCAATGAATTATACCGTTATCGATACTGCCGATATAGCTATGGACGAGCATGCGCTTGAGGCGCGTTGGAATACACTCAGGCAGACCTACCAGTTGCTTCGCATGAAGGGCGATATTGTTACAAAAAATGGATCGTTCCACGTTGAAGCAACGCCCGAGCAGTGTATTGTGGAACCGTCGACAACAAGGAATACGAAACTTGTGTTTATAGGCAAGGACGCACGAACGATGACGCGCGATGTTTTAGAGGAGGTGCTATGAGTTATCGGGTTGATATAGCGGTAGAAAAATTACTATCGCAGTATGCAGCATATAAAGAAAAAAATGAGCAGTTAGCTAGCATTGAGCGACAATTAGCACTCGCGACAATACGCGGAGACGAGCAGGTAGGTGAGCTGTCAAAGAAGCGAGACACTATGCGCCAGCAACTGCAGCAACTGTCTGATGAGATGACGTTTGATTCGCCATATGTATGGATTCAGTATAAATACGAAGCGTATAAAAACGATACACAGCCGATCTTGACGATGCAAGATTTACGCGTCCATTGTAGTGTTGAGGGGTACATTTGTACAAAACGGTTTCTCTTTTTGAATGGGCGGCTACGAAAGATGAATAAACACGTGTTGAGTGATCGAGAATATTATCCAGATAATCTTTCGATCCGTGAACTTCTTGGCGGCGATGATATTTTGTCGTTATCGAAAGATGATGCGTTTATGAAGCAGTGGCGAGCGCATGAATACTATAGGAAGGATGGCATTGTTGCGAAGTGGGAGAATTTTTCAGAAGAAACCAGTTCGTGACGCGGAGGTGATACACTAGGTGTATGGAACCACAAGAGAGTACAGAATCACCGAAGAAACCAGCTGAGCTTGGAGGGCTTTATCCAAGGCAAAAATCGTATAGTGAACTATATGATGAACGCCAGCAGGCCAAGCAAATGATGCAAGAACGCTTTCGTGTGAAAGCGCCAACGACACAACTAGTCTTGCGGTTATATATTATTATTCTTGGGGGAATCTTCTTTGCTTCGTATGTGCAGTATGCATTTCAATCAACAAATGTATCTGCGATATTCTTTACGTTTTTGATAGCAATTGTCTTGTTTGGCATTGGTGTGTATATTCATCAGGGAATACAGAAGGTTTTTGAACAGATCGATCAGCAGGAAATTGTTTTTATGTTGCCATATGGAGTCTCGTTCTTACTATGGCTCAAGCCTATCGCGACGTGGGCAGCTGACGATACGAAAGCACTTGTTTATGTGACTATTCTTCACGCATGTCTAACACTTGGAATATTACTTATCATGAAAATGGAATTTTTGCAGTCGATATGGCGGCAACTATTACTTCTTTTGGTGTGCATCGTGAGTCTTGGCGTCGCGTTATTCGCGTAGAGGACAAATCTCTGCTATAATATATAGGTAATGAACAGTTCTATTAAACGCACTAAGATTTTGGCTACTCTGGGGCCAGCAACAAGTACACCAGAGACAATAGCAGCATTAATTAACGCAGGCGCAAATGGGTTTCGTTTGAACTTCAGTCATGGTTCTTTTGAAGAACGACTTGATCAAATTTCCTGGATTCGTGAAGCAAGCAAAAATGCTGGCGTAAACGTCGCAATCCTTGAGGATTTACAAGGTCCGAAGATTCGATTGGGTGTTCTCAAAGACAACCATCTTGATGTCAAGAAGGGCGATGAACTTGTCCTTGACCACGCCATCCAAGAGCATGACGGTAGCTTCAACTTGCCAATTCAGTACAATCTTGCCGATAAGGTAAAGGTTGGTGAGCCAGTCTATTTGTTTGACGGCAAGATCCGTGGAGAAATGATCGAGCGATCAAGCGACACCGCTATCAAGATTCGTGTCGGAAATGATGGATTCTTGATGAGTCGTAAGGGTCTCAACCTCCCAGACACCGACTTTGGTGGTGATATTCTTACACCAAAAGATCTCGCAGATATTGAGTTTGGTGCAGATAAAGACATCGACTTTGTCGCATTAAGCTTTATCCAAAGCGCTGATGATATCAACAATCTTCGACAAATCATGCTGAGCCATGGTTCAACTGCGCAGATTATTGCCAAGGTTGAAACCAAAGCAGCGATTAAGCCAGAAGCACTTAAGGAAATCGTCAAGGCAGCTGATGGTGTCATGGTTGCACGTGGAGACCTTGCAGTCGAGACAAGTCCAGAAATTGTTCCGATTGTTGAACGCGAAATCATTCGCTTGTGTCGCAAATATGGCAAGCTTTCTATCGTCGCAACACAGATGATGGCAAGCATGGTTGACAACCCAGAGCCAACACGCGCTGAGGTGAGTGACGTTGCGACAGCATCGATCCTCGGAACCGACGTTGTGATGCTTTCTGACGAAACAGCAAATGGTAATTATCCGGTAGAGACCGTCAAGATCATGGCAGACACGTTGCTTTATACGCAATCACGTTGGCCAATGAACGACATGCCTATCGAAGAAGGCCCAGTGAATCGTCGGCGTAATGCTATTGCTCACGCTGCAGCAACCGTTGCAAAACAGGTTGAGGCAAACGTTATTATTGCTGAGACAAAGTCTGGCGCAACAGCTGCTCGTATTGCAGCAATTCGTCCAGAACTCCCTATTCTTGCAACGACGCCAAGTGCGCGCGTGGCGCAGCAACTAGCGCTTTCATACGCAACACGTAGCTACATTCGTAGCGACGGCGAAGCTGCTGGTATAAACCTTGCGACAGAATTGTTGGAGCAAAAGTTCTTTGGTGATGATATCTCTCAGGTAACGACAGTGATTGTTAGCGGTCAACAACCTGGCGTAACTGGTGGTACTGATACACTGCAAATTCGCACGCTTAACTAAACGCTGTGAAAATGCGAAGCAATAAGGCGTCCTTGTGAAAGGGCGCCTTATGGTTTTGTAGTTGCGCTCATCTACGAAATACGCTACACTAAAGTAAGTAAATATAAGCAGTATATAAAACGTGGGCAAGAAACTTATCATCGGTAACTGGAAAATGAATCTCTCCATCGGAGAGTCTAGTTTGCTGCTTAATCGACTCTCTAAACTTGTTGAAGTTCATCGCGATGTCGAAGTAGTACTTGCTCCAACGACATTGGCCCTCCAGCCAATTGCGCTTCAAGTCGACTATCGGCAGTTTAAGCTTGCTGCGCAAAATTTTTATTGGAGAGATGATGGCCCATTTACCGGTGAGGTCTCGGCAAATCAATTGCGCGGTCTTGTGCAGTATGCTTTGGTTGGGCATTCAGAACGACGTCATATCTTTGGAGAGCACGACAAAGACATCCGTAATAAGGTGCAGGCGGCATTTCGCAATCAAATCACCCCAGTTCTTTGCGTAGGCGAACTTGCAAGCGATCGCGCTGCAGGCGAGGCACTCGATGTATTACACGATCAACTCACGGGAGGACTTGCTAATATTACCAGCGAGGAAGCAGAGCGCTTGGTGGTGGCATATGAACCAGTATGGGCCGTCGGAACTGGTGATAATGCGCTGCCAGGTGATGTCGAAAAAGTAGCGCGCGCGATTCGTAGCCAAGTGAGAAATCTATTTGGTTCGTCGGTTGCAAAACAGATGCGCGTTCTTTATGGAGGAAGTGTCACCGTGGATAATGCAGCAAGCTATCTTAATACGCCAGGTATCGACGGACTCCTGCTCGGTGGGATTAGCCTAAAATCTCGAGACTTTGCGACGATTATTAATAATGCTCACCAAGAGACAACCAAAGGAAAGAAGTAGGCTATGTCCGATATAGATTTTGACGAACTTGACCGCGCTGTTAACGACCTAATGAAAGATGTTGGCACAAAGAAAGACGAATCATTGTCAAGCGATGCTAACGTAAAGACGCTAGACTTGCCAGAAATGCCTACCGAGACTGCCGCGCCTGAATCAGAGCCTGAGCCTGAGCCTGCGCCAGAATTAGAGCCTCCTATCGAAAAGAAGGATGAAGCTATTCATGACATTGAAAGTCACGACTCTATGCCAGTGACGCCGCCAGTCGCTACTCCTACGTCGGTCGTTGCTCCACAGCGTCCACGCGGTCGATTTATGGATATTGTATCTCCGTCGGCAAATATGCGAGGCGCACCAGCACCAAGTCGTCAAGGAAAAACTATTGATCCAGTAACGCCGCTAACTAGCAGCAGCAATGTCGTCGACACTTTTGCTGCAACACCAAAGGAAGAAGAAATACTGCCTCATATTGACGATACGCCTGCAACGCCTGAATGGTCAGACTCAATCGATCAGCCAACAAAGAAGCAGGAGGATGCTTTTGCGCATACTCTTGATAGTCTACAGCCAGGCGATGAAAAGCCAATGGATTCACCATTTTTGCCAGATGCAAAGGTAGAGAAGCGCCCACTTGGCGTGCCGATGTCGGCAAGCGAAGCGTTCATGCCGTCGCCACAACATGAATCAAGTGATATGTCGGAACCAGTGCAGACGACAAACGACGAAGAACTTATGAATACACTTGATGAGTCAGCTCCTGTTGACCAATCAAGTGAAGAGGCTGCGCAAGTAGCGCCAGAAGTAGCATTGCCTGCCGAGCTTTCGCAGGATGTTATGCAGGTTGAATCGGGTGAAACAAACGGAGATAGTAAGGGAAATAATCATAGTGATGATACGCATGAGCAAGAGTCCGTTCAGTACAACCAGCAGCCCGCTATTCCATCAAAGCCAGAAGTGGTAACGGCACCTTTGACTGCGGTTGCGATACCTCAGCAATATCAGGAAAAGCCTGCTGCCACGGAAGAAGAGAATACCCCAATATATACCACAGAGGAATATCCGAGTGGCGTTGCTCATCCAGTAAAGCATAAATCCAGTTGGCTGTGGGTGCTATGGATTGTTGTATTGCTTGCTCTTGGCGCTGGCGGTGGTGCGGCGGCGTATTTATTTTTTGTGCAATAAGCGCTAAAACGGTAGAATAGAATGATGGATATATTGAAGGGTCTTAATGATGCGCAAAAATCAGCTGTTCTCGCGACGCATGGTCCAGTGCTTATTTTGGCTGGTGCAGGAAGTGGCAAGACAAAAACACTTACGCATCGCATTGCATACCTCTTGACGCACGAAAAAGTATGGCCCAATGAAGTCCTTGCGGTAACGTTTACTAATAAAGCCGCTAAAGAAATGAGAAATCGTCTATGGCGTCTAACGCAAGATGCAATGAGTCAAAGTCAAGATCACGCCGCAACGGTGCCGCGATCATTCATGCCGTGGATGGGGACATTTCACGGTATTTGCGTGAGGATGCTACGTACAAGTGGCTCAGCGATTAACATACAACCAAACTTTGTGATATACGACGAAGATGATCGCCAAGGGCTGATAAAACAGGCTATGAAGCAGCTTTCTATTAGTACCGACAAGGTAAAACCTCGCTCAGCCAGTGCCGCAATATCGAAAGCAAAAAACGATTTACTAGCTCCTGCAGACTATGCACTCGATGCGCATTACCCGTTTCAGCAAGCAGTGGCGCAGATCTACGAACGATATGAAACACTCAGAGTCGCAGCCGGTGCACTAGATTTCGACGACTTGCTTATTGAAACTGTGCGCCTACTCCGCGAAGCACCTGATATTCGACATTCATACCAACAACAATTCAAACATATTCTCATTGATGAGTATCAGGATACGAATGCAGCACAGTATCAAATTGTGAAAAACTTGGTGAATACAGAAAAAAATATATGCGTCGTTGGTGACGACTGGCAGTCAATCTATTCGTGGCGTGGAGCTGATTTTAAGAATATTCTTAATTTTGAACGAGACTTTCCGGGTGCGCTTGTCGTAAAACTTGAGCAAAATTATCGATCCACAGGTGCAATCCTGGAAGCGGCTGGGAAAGTGATTTCAAAAAATATCGAAAGAACTGACAAGAAGCTATGGACGGCCGAAGGAAATGGTGCTCCCGTGCAAGTGCAGGCACTGTATGATGAATCGGAGGAGGCGTATATGGTAGCAAGCCGTATTACAGAACGCGTATCAACAGGAACGCGCGACTATAGTGATATTGCTGTATTGTATCGCACAAATGCACAAAGCTATCCGTTTGAACGAGCATTTAACCAGCAGCATATCCCATACCAATTAGTCGGCGGTGTCCGCTTCTATGATCGTAAAGAAATCAAGGATGTTATTGCCTATTTGCGCCTTATTTATCAACCAAATGATCGCATGAGTTTTAGTCGTATAGTAAACGTGCCAACACGAGGCGTTGGCGCAACGAGCCTTGAGAAATTTCTTCGTTGGCAGGGCGATAACGGCATGGATATTATCGCAAGCCTTGTCAATGTCGACCAAACAAGTACTCTCACAACACGAGCGAAAAACTCATTACGAACACTTGGTGAGTTGCTCCGCCAAATACAGGCAAAAGTTGAGGCAGCTGCTGATCCAAGTATGATCATTGAAGAACTGATAAAACGTACAGGATATCGTGATTATGTACTTGATGGAACGCCACAGGCAGAGGATAGAGAGGCGAATCTTAGCGCACTGGTATCGGACGCAAAGGCGTTTGCAAGTTTGCCAGATTTTCTTGAGGAAGTCGCATTGATGTCGTCTACAGATCAAGAAGTTGGCGTGCACAAGGTAACGCTTATGACACTTCATGCTGCAAAAGGGCTTGAGTTTCCTGTTGTGTTTATGGTAGGGATGGAAGATGGGCTATTTCCGAGTGCAAGAGCGGTCGAAGAAGGGCCAAAACAGCTCGAAGAGGAGCGTCGTCTTTGCTATGTTGGTATGACACGGGCCCGAGAGGAGCTCTTCCTGACATATGCGCAGAGTCGTTTGCAATTTGGCGCGCGTAGTTATAACGCTCCTTCGCGCTTTTTGGAAGATATGGGAATGAGTCTATTTGAGCATACCACTGCTACAACAATGCAGTCTGAGTATAATGAGTTTGATGAATTTGTCATGCCATTTGACATTGGTGATCGGGTTAAATCTCTTCAGTTTGGTCAAGGTGAAATTGTTGATATCGATGGATTGGCAGTAAGCATTGCGTTTGATACAGGGACAACGAAAAAACTCAATGTTCAGTATGCGCGACTCGAAAAGGTGGCATAGAAGACGCCTTTTTGCTATAATAACTATTGCGTACTCGTGAGGCGAGTCGTGAATTATGACTAGTTTGACTATTAAAACACGTTCTATTTCACTCCCGTATTTCATAGCAGGTGGATTGCTTGTCTTTTTTTGTCTTTTTGTTGGTATTTTTTCTTC
Source organism: Saccharimonas sp. (SeqCode) (assembly GCA_049293215.1). Lineage (GTDB taxonomy): Bacteria > Patescibacteriota > Saccharimonadia > Saccharimonadales > Saccharimonadaceae > Saccharimonas. The sequence continues at coordinate 9,958 of JBATSI010000068.1, forward strand.
CGTCCACGCTGAATCGCGTCAACCCGGCGCTGATGAACATGTGATTACACTCCATGACAATGGTACTGAAAAAGGCTTTTATACAAAAGCATCAACGCTTCGGCAGGCTCTGAAGGATGCAAATGTTCGTCTTGATGAAAATGATCGCACTGAGCCATCTCTTGACGAGGTGTTAGTTGC
>JBATSI010000069.1:0-8957 GCA_049293215.1 Saccharimonas sp. (SeqCode)
TTTCATATGTCATTTCCGGTACTTTTTCTACAGGCAACACATACGGCTGCACATCGATAGCGCAGCACGCCATAACCCGCTATTTCTGAGGCAGACGCTCGAGCCCTCTTTATCCATTGTTGATTCATCTTATTCAATTATATCTTCATAGTGAAAAATATACCCTATACCTTCACACAGATCATATAATTTGTAATATCTTACATAATGTGCTATAATTACATTATGGAGAGACATACCAATCTTCGGCCCGAAGACCAACCAGAAATTATTGAATCATTTTGTTTTCCTATTGATGGTACGCATGAAATACTCTGCTCACGCATGGATTTCCACGAAGATCGCGTTGAAATACTCGACACTACCGTAGCTCTCGCCGAGGGTCTTGCGCTCACAAAGAATTCTTTTCCCATTATTGGACAAGTTGACGAACATGATCCCTTCCATTTTTACCTCAGCACCTATTGGACTGACATCCAGAAAGACAGGCGACAAGACATAACATATCGCTCAACAGAGCTCTCCATTAACGAAAATGGCTCAATATCCTCTACCGAGACAAGAGACACTAACAATCCTCACGAAGCGTTTCAATACATCCTTCAGTCACCACAATGTTCTCCTGAGGTTCCTGTTATTATTTGCCCCAAGGGATCATTCAAGATGGGAATTTCAATCGCAAATACAGCAATACCCAAAAAAGCGACCCCTTTTACTAGCTACGATACGCCAACGCCACGTGATTTTGCCGTTATTAAAGCGCTTGGTTTTCCTGTAGGATAGCTATTTGTATTTTTATCAATAATATACTATTATACTCATACTATACGTGAGAAAGCTCAATGAGAAACCCCAATTATACCCCAGCTTCACCTCTAGAGTCCGTTCGTAACTACCAAAAGGAAGAGTTCCTCGTGCAGCGCGAGGAGGCGTCGCTTGTCATTAATAAACAGACGACATATGACAGCAGTATCTTCATTTACGATTTTGCCAACATCCACGCCCCTGTGAACGAACAACTCCCCACCATTCTCGCGCAACGAGACATTCATCAACCACAGCTCACACACTATACGATGTTCTGGAATGAACCCGTCGACGGCATTTTGCGCCCACATTTTGAAATATGCGATGCATACAAGGAGCGTGAAGAGCTCGCTATAACACCGATAATCCAGGAATCTATTGCGAGAAATGCGTTCTACAAAGCCTCTACATTTGGCCGAGCAGCCCTTAAGCTACCCTGCCAAAGAGGCTCGTACGTTCTTCGTATTGATATCAGGGAAAACAACGTCACCCCTACCCAAGGAATCAGCACTGAAATTGCACCCGAGGATAGAGCTATTCTTGAACATTTTGGTATTTATTAACTTAATTCTTCTCTACCCGTTGCTTGGTTGATTCGTGTTGACGAATCAGGTTTTCCCTTGCCAGCGTCAAATCGCATCTCGATATGATATTTCTCGCACACAGCAGCCTCTGGCACTTCTTTCGCAGTATCCCTGTCGCCACCGTTCGCAAACACAAGATGGTCTCCCGGATACTGCCCCGCAACCATTTCTAAGGTTTTTACGATCGTAGGATCCTCGTCTATTGACAATACCGCCTGATCAACACCTTTTAGTGCACGCATTAGTCGCAACCTGTTTTTCTCGTCAAGGATTATCTTTCCCTTCTTTAGCAACTGCTGAGCATCATTATTAACGATAACTATTAATCTATCTCCCATGTCAGCCGCCGCTTCTATCATATCGAGATGACCACCATGAAGGGGGTTAAAATATCCACTTACTATGACTACTCTCACAATTTCTCCCGTTTTACTTTTTCTATTGTATCATTTGTTCTATGCTAGAAACATGAGCACTATTTTAGTTACTGGTGGCGCTGGATATATTGGCAGCCATACACTTATCGAACTTATTAAGGACGGTCATAGCGTACTTGTTATTGACAACCTATCAAATGCAAGTGAAGAATCTCTGCGTCGTATTGAAAAGATTACAGGGACCGCTATTCCGTTTTACCATGCAGACGTTCGCGATATATCTGCGCTCGACACCATCTTTAGCGAGCACGATATCGACGCTGTCATTCATTTTGCTGGGCTCAAGGCGGTTGGCGAATCCGTTACAAAACCTCTTGACTACTATGACAATAACATCATCTCAACACTTAGTTTACTCAAAGAAATGGAGCATCACAGTGTAAACAATCTTATCTTTTCTAGCTCCGCCACAGTCTACGGAGCACCACATGAGCTACCGCTTCGCGAAACATCACAAGTTGGCGTAGGTATTACAAATCCCTACGGACAAACAAAGTTCGTGATTGAGCAAATTATCAACGACTACACTGTTGCACGTCCAGACTTTTCTGCAACAATTTTGCGTTATTTTAACCCTATTGGCGCACACGAATCTGGTCTTATTGGCGAAGATCCAAACGGGACTCCAAACAATCTTTTGCCCTACGTATCACAAGTTGCCGTTGGAAAGCTCTCGCGCGTTGGTGTTTTCGGAAACAACTATGACACACCAGACGGCACCGGAGTAAGAGACTATATTCACGTCGTCGACCTTGCTCGTGGTCACGTTGCCGCACTCGCGCACATGAAACCTGGTAGTAGCGTCTACAATCTCGGTACCGGACACGGTGAGTCCGTTCTTGACATTATCAATGCGTTTAGCAAGGCCTGCAAAAAAGAAATACCATACGAAATTAAACCGCGCCGCCCCGGAGATGTCGCCGCGTGCTACGCCGACTGCACAAAAGCAGAGAGGGAGCTGCAATGGAAGGCGCTCTACTCTATAGAACGCGCTTGTGAAGACTCATGGCGCTGGCAAAAGAGAAACCCTCATGGCTATAGCCATTAGCATCATCTAACTCTATACTAAACTGGCTGTGCTTGCAAAGATATTCTCCTATGTTATTCTTAGCTTATGAGGAAACGGAGAATGCTAATTACAGGTGGGGCTGGGTTTATTGGAGCGAACTTTGTACACTATACATTGACCAATCATCCCGAATATACTATTACAGTGCTTGATCAACTTACCTATGCAGGCAATTTATACAGCCTACTCGATGTTATTAATGATATTACTTTTATTCACGGAAGTATCACCGATCAACCTCTTGTAGACGAATTAGTGTCAAAGAATGATATCGTTGTTCATTTTGCCGCAGAAAGCCATAACGACAACTCACTTCGCGATCCTTGGCCATTTGTTAATACAAACGTTATTGGCACCTATACTATCTTAGAGGCTGTCCGCAAATATAAAAAACGGCTTCATCACATTTCCACCGACGAAGTGTTTGGTGATCTTGAACTTGATGATCCAAATAGATTTAACGAGCACACGCCTTATAATCCATCAAGTCCATACTCATCAACCAAAGCAAGTAGTGACATGCTCGTACGGGCATGGGTACGAAGCTTTGGTATCAAAGCCACGCTATCAAACTGCTCAAATAACTATGGACCATACCAGCATATTGAAAAGTTTATTCCACGTCAGATTACCAACATTCTGAGTGGTATTAAACCAAAACTTTATGGTAGCGGCGAACAGGTTCGCGATTGGATTCACGTCGACGACCATAACTCAGCCGTACATCTTATTTTAAGCAAGGGAAAAATAGGAGAAACATACATTATCGGAGCCGACAACGACCACGTAAATAACAAGTCTGTTATCGAAATGATTTGCGAGCTCATGGGCAAAGACAAGCACTGGTACGAGCATGTAAACGATCGTCCTGGACACGATATGCGTTACGCAATGGATAGTAGCAAGTTGAGAAAAGAGTTAGGCTGGAAGCCGCTCTATACCGATAACCACGGTATGAAAAATGGCCTTGTCCAAACTATCGATTGGTACAAGAACCATGAAAGTTGGTGGAAACCTCTCAAGGATAGTGTTGAAGCAAGTTATCGAAAACAAGGTCAGTGACGCGCTATTTCTTGCTATTACTGACAATAATCAGTAATAGCTATTTACATTTTATTAGTTTTATGCTATTATATAGATACGGGCTTGATTGAAGCCTCGTTACTCAACATATAGGAGCTACCTTGAACATCTACTTGGTTGTTGCGGTCGTTATAGCGGCTATTGCCGCAATCGGGTGGATTTTCACCCTCCTCTTTCTTGGAACCAGCACAATGAGCACCAAGACGATGCTGCGAATCTACAGCGTTGCTGTCTGGCTCCCCTTTTTAGGGTGGCTCGCTAGTATCGTCATTGTGGGAGAGGTCGCCTCTCTCTGGGCTACACTCACATGCGTGCTCTTGGGTCCCATCCTCGCCTTCGCTCTATCCCTCATACTGAGGAATGTTGCAGCCGAGAACTACGGCGGAGGAATATTCATCCGCTCCTGCTGAGAACTTTCAATCATCCACCCCGCAGAGAATGCGTGTGCCTTAAGCACCGCATTCTCTGCCCAACCCTAGAAAAATCTTATTGTAAATGCTATAATTATCTCTGTAATATACGGAGATTTTTGTGTTTGAAAAAGAGCTAAAAGTATCGTCGACCTCTATTCCGGGTCTTTTTGTCATAAACCTCACTCTTCACGGCGACAATCGTGGCTGGTTTAAGGAGAATTATCAAAAAGCAAAAATGGAAGCGCTTGGATTACCTCCGTTTACGGTCGTTCAAAATAACTTTAGCTACAACGAGCATCGTGGCGTTACTCGTGGACTACACGCTGAACCCTGGGAAAAGTTTATTTCTGTTGCTAACGGACGAGTTTTTGGTGCGTGGACAGATTTACGCAAGGGACCCTCGTTTGGAGCTACGTTCTCAGTAGAGATTACCCCAGACATTGCTATTTTTGTGCCACGCGGAGTTGCTAATGGATATCAAACCCTTGAAGATAGTGTTACCTACACATATCTCGTCAACGACCACTGGTCACCAGATGCAATGTATACATTTGTGAATCTTTTTGACCCGACAATTAATATTCCGTGGCCAATTAATCAACGCGAGGCAATCATTTCAGAAAAGGACCTGAGACACCCTCTACTCAAAGATGTCGTTCCTATGGAGTTCCCTCGTTGAGTAATATCCTTATCACCGGATCAGGCGGACAGCTAGGAAAGGCGCTACAGGTACAATACCCAACAGCAAACCTCACAACAAGAGCGACACTTGATATTGCTAATCGTCAAGCTGTTGATAATTTTAATTGGGAGGGTATCGACATTATCATCAACGCCGCAGCCTATACAGACGTAGATCGAGCCGAAACGACCGACGGAAGACTTGCGGCATGGGCTATTAACGCAAACGCCACAGCAAACCTTGTACGTGCCTGTAGGGCACATGACATAACCCTTGTTCATCTATCAAGTGACTATGTTTTTGACGGAACAGCGAGTCTACACACCGAGACAGAGCCCTTTAGTCCCCTAGGCGTCTACGGACAGACAAAAGCCGCTGGAGATATCGCCGTTTGTACCCTAGAAAAATATTATATACTTCGAACTACCTGGGTGGTTGGTGATGGCAAAAACTTTATACGAACAATGCTGTCGCTTGCTGAAAAGAACATATCACCCACAGTTGTATCAGATCAAATTGGCCGACTTACCTTCACAGGTGAACTTGCTCGTATTATTGATCATCTAATCTCAAAAAAGGCTCCTTTTGGTACATACAATGCCACGAACGATGGTCCGCTCGTTTCTTGGGCAGATATTGCACGACGAACATTCACGCTCTCACACCATCAAAATATCGCCGTCTCAGATATTTCTACGGAAGAGTATTTTAAAGATAAAGAGTCTATTGCACCACGACCACTCAATAGCAACCTTAGTCTTGATAAGCTACATGCCACCGGTTTTAAAAGTAAGGATTGGCAAGAGGACTTGCAGTCATACATCATAAAGGAGACAAAGATATGAAGGGAATAATTTTAGCAGGTGGCTCAGGCACTCGACTATGGCCTATTACTCAGGCAATTAGTAAACAGTTGATGCCGATTTATGATAAACCAATGATTTATTATCCTCTCACTACCCTCATGGAGGCGGGCATCAAAGAAATTCTTATCATTACGACACCAAATGACCAGGCGGGATTTCACCGTCTCCTTGGCGACGGTAGCCAGTGGGGTATCAACCTTGAATATGCCGTACAACCATCTCCAGATGGACTTGCCCAAGCCTTCATTATAGGTGAAGGTTTCATCGGCGACGATAAGGTTGCTCTTGTTTTGGGAGATAATATCTTCTACGGACACCGTCTCGACGATTCGCTCCAACACTCAACCAATCCAGATGGCGGAATTGTCTTTGCCTATGAAGTATCAGATCCAGAACGATACGGTGTCGTAGAGTTTGATAGCAATAAAAAGGCGATCTCTATTGAAGAAAAACCTGTTCATCCAAAATCAAATCATGCCGTCGTTGGTCTTTATTTCTACGATAATGACGTCGTTGAAATAGCAAAAAATATTACGCCATCAGATCGAGGAGAATTAGAGATTACGAGTATTAACGCCGAATACCTTCGACGCGGCAAGCTCAAGGTAAAACCACTCGACAACGGCGACGTATGGCTCGACACCGGCACCATTGACAGTCTTACCGATGCAGCCGACTTCGTCCGTGTTGTTCAAAACCGTACTGGCCAAATTGTCGGCAGCCCAGAAAAAGTCGCCTTTGAGCAGGGCTTCATTACTCGTGATCAACTCGCCATACTCGCCGAGCCACTCAAAAAATCCGGCTACGGCTCGTACCTCTAGTCAGATCATCGCTTATTTTTTAGTGTTAGCATTTCTTATGTATTGTTTTTATCTAGCGCAGAGGTCTTACACCACGATATATTTCATGTATATTGTTAAAGCAGTTACAGCCATTACTACCGACCAAAGCAAATAAACACTTCGGACAAGTAGCTTTTGGTGCACACGTGTCTCCCATTTACAAAATACGTATATCCACATAATGATTAAGGGTGTCAGAAGATAAATAATATATCTTCCCTGTGGCTGAAAGTCAATCATGTACGAATAATACGCAGCAAGCGTAAATGTAATAAGCGATGAAACCGTAAGATATATGCCCAGTACACCCGTCTGAATATTCCATCTTTTTTTCAAAATGAGTTGGATGGTTTGATGAATGCCAAAAATAACTGCTCCGCAGATCGTTACTACCAAAAAGATTGTATATATCCACAAGTCCTTTAATTCTGGTCCTGTATGCATGTAGCCAAACTTTCCAATAAACGACTCAGTCACAAGCTGCCTGCCTTTGGGATCTTTAAAAATCATATGTAATGACGATGCATTTGTTATCTCATGGTATCCGGTTTGTAGGCTTCGATTATTTTTTCGCTCCCACTGAATTGTTCTCGTCTGAAATGTCGATACACCCGTAACATCTCCTTTGTATATGAGGGCATTGGGATATAAAACGGAAAACCTATAAGTATAGGGAGCGCCGCAGCACATACCACTATCCTTATGCGGTAAAGACTCGAAAGTTTTTGGTTAAATAATAAAATAACAAAAGCAATCACCCCTGCAACGATAAATCCATACGAATTCGTATAACCAAGCATACACACTACTATCCCTGCACTCAGTAAGGTTGCGTACCGTTGATTCCACCCGAATAGCGCAGCTTTTAGCACGGCAAGCGTGATGAGTGCCGTCCCTGCAAAGGCAATGACATCGTTATTCACATACGACGAAAGATATGCAAATTGCGGCCACGCTGCGAGTAGCACTATCGCACCGAGTCCATACAGCTTTGCACCTCGCGTTTTTTTATACCGAGCGACCGTTTCTGCGATTTTCCCCACACAATACACTGAAATCAAGCCAAATAACACACTGGTAAATCGTGCGGCGTAGATGAGCCCATCTCCCGAAACTCCAAAAATACTTGCAAGCTTAATAAATACTGCCGAAACGACTGCACCTAGTAGCTGCGGGTAAAATGCATATGACCAATTCCCCACCGGGCCAATCGCCTCTGCGTCATATCCGGTTGGTAACGTACCATGCGCTGCAATATACTTCGGAATCAACATCCGTAGATTCTCATCAGGGCCAGAAAAGGCACTGAGGAGGTTTGGTGGCACATGAAATACCCAGGCCATAAACCAACAAAATACTGTCACTAGCAGCAATACGGTTGCGATTCTGTATCGGTGTTTGATTGCTAGATGCCCTAGAGTCATAATAGATATATTATACATTAACCCGTAGCCCTACCCCATGAAAAATGTTATCATGATAACAATGAGTCGCGTCTGTATTGTCATCCCCGCTTTTAACGAATCAAAGGTGGTTCGTGAAGTTGTTCGTGACTCCAAAAAAGTTTTTGAAAAGTCCAAACACGCTATCGATATCATCGTCATTAATGACGGCTCAAAAGACACCACCAGCGCCGAAGCCCGCAAAGGCGGCGCGTTTGTGATCGACCATATCCTCAATAGCGGCGCAGGTGGCGCCACTGCGACCGGGCTCAGCTACGCAAATCAAAAAGGCTACGACATCGCCGCAACCATGGATGCCGATGGTCAGCACGATCCAAGTGACGTACTCAAAGGCATCGACGAGCTCATCAAACGCGACGCCGATCTGCTCATCGGCAGCCGCCTCATTGACAAGCGTGGCATGTCGCGCGTCAAAGTCCTCGGCAACAAAGGCCTGAGCTTCATCACCTACCTCTTGTTTCGCGTCAACACTACCGACTCACAATCTGGGCTTCGCATCTATTCACGCCGTGCCCTCGAACAGCTCCGCTGGAAAACCAGCGGGTATGAATTTTGTAGTGAGATGATCTGGCGCGCCGGCCAGCTCGGACTCACTATCGACGAATATCCGATCAAGGCCATCTACACCGAGTATTCAAAGGCAAAAGGCCAAAACAACTGGAACGCCGTCAACATCCTAAAAAGCCTCATCAAACGCCGTATCGTGGAGGT
>JBATSI010000070.1:0-9479 GCA_049293215.1 Saccharimonas sp. (SeqCode)
TCGAGATGGCAGCAATTCATAGTGCGTCAAACGCGGTGGGTGCTCTTGAAAAGCTACTGCCTGATATGGCTGAAGTTGAGCATGGTCATGATACTCACAAGGTGCTACTAACGCACGTTAAAATAGGTGATATTGTTATAGTGCGTCCGGGCGCGCATATTCCTGTTGATGGTACGGTTGTATCTGGCGAATCGACGGTGAACGAAGCGATGCTGACAGGCGAGTCAACGCCTGTCAAAAAGAAGGTGAGAGATCAGGTTGTTGCAGGGACTATGAATATAGAGGGGGCGCTTCGCGTGTTGGTCGATAAAGACCGCGAAGACATGGCAATCTCAAAAATTGCACAGTTAGTGAAAGACGCGCAGATGCACAAATCTCACACACAGGTATTGGCGGATAGAGCCGCGGCATATTTATTCTACATAGCAGGTATAACGGCAGTAGTAACTGCCATTGGATGGACTATCGCGGGAGATTCAATGGCGCAGATACTCGAGAGAGTTGTGACGGTGCTTGTTATTGCATGTCCACATGCGCTAGGGCTGGCTGTACCCCTGGTTGTTTCTTTATCGACAAATATCGCAGCCCGTCGCGGTATCATTATTCGTGATCGAAAAGTATTTGAAGAGGCGCGTCGGAGCTCTATCGTATTATTCGACAAGACGGGGACACTGACAACAGGCGAGCAATCGGTTGTGCGCATCCACGGGGATGAAAGTCGTATGTTGAGGTTAGCGGCGTCTGTAGAACGTGATTCTGAACACTCAATTGCAAAAGCCATACATAATGAAGCAAAAAAAAGAAAATTAGTACTAGCGGAAATAAAAGGTTTTCGTGCAATTCCAGGCGTTGGTGTCGAGGCAAAAGTGAATGGCGTGTCCGTCGCTGTAGGGGGCGAGGCACTTTTGCAGAAATATGGATTGTCGAAGCATAAAATTGTGACAAAAAATACGATTGCCTATGTTATTGAAGAGAATGACATTATTGGCTCCATTGAGATTGGCGATCAGCTTCGCGACAGCTCTCTTCAGGCAGTGAAGACCTTGCAAGATATGAACATTGCCGTTGCTATGGTGACGGGAGATAATGAAGCTGTTGCACAAGATGTGGCAAAAAAACTGGGAATAGAGCGGGTATATGCAGGAGTACTGCCTGGAGAAAAGTCACGTATCGTGAAAGATTTGCAAGGGGAGGGGAACATAGTATTATTTACGGGTGATGGGGTAAACGACTCCCCTGCCCTTGCTCAAGCTAATGTTGGCGTCGCGATAGGTGCGGGAACTGATGTCGCGATTGAATCAGCTGGGATTTTACTTGTAGGAAGTGATCCGCTTCAGGTTGCAAATAGTATTAAACTGTCTCGAGCAACATATAGAAAAATGCGAGAAAACCTTCTGTGGGGCGCAGGGTATAATGTCGTTGCGCTTCCTTTTGCTGCTGGTTTGTTTGCTTTCGCTGGTCTCTCGCTTTCGCCTGCAGCGGGTGCAGTTGTTATGTCGCTATCGACGATTATTGTTGCGCTTAATGCGCAGACGTTGCGTCGATTTGGAAAATAGTAAACGCTTTGTTCCTTCCTGGCTTCCCTTGGTATCCCAACAGTGTGCTAAAATGTAAGCATGAACGTGTTCGCATCTTATCCACACCCAACATACAGATCTAACAAGACAACAGGTTTTACCATTGTTGAACTTCTTATTGTGATTGTCGTGATTGCCATTCTTGCAGCAATTAGCATCGTGGCGTATAACGGCATACAAAATAGGACGTATGATAGTATTGTGCAAAATGATCTTCGTACGGTAGGGCAAAAGGTTGAACTGTATAATGTGGAAAATGGCTCTTATCCAAAAGGGCTAAGTATGCTTGGTGACGTAGATATATCAAAAGAGGCATATGGAAAAGACTATAATCTCAATAATGGTTATAATTTCCTTTATTGTTGGCCAGACGATACCGGAAGGTATGCAATTGTCGCATCTTCGAGAAGCGGTAAGATGTACAAATTTACAAATGGATTAATTTCGGAGTATACGTTAAATAATGGTACATGGAGTGGGGGCGGTCCTGGCATTTGTGCTGCTCTTGGCATTACGTATAGTGACCGAACCTGGCTATACGACAACGGAGTCTGGTGGGATTTTGTTAAGTAGCGAGTACAATAGAAGTGAAGTTACTGTATATGTATAAAGGAGGTTCATTATGGTGCGACAAGTAGTTCCCTATCCTGCTTATGATTTTTCGTTGAAAGATGATCAAGGTCATACTGTGACACTTCACGATTTTACCGGTAAATGGCTTGTTCTTTACTTCTACCCAAAAGATGACACGCCAGGCTGTACGACCGAGGCGTGTAGTTTGCGTGATGCTCGTGATGAGCTGACGGCGCTGGGTGCGGAGGTTGTAGGAATTAGTCGAGATGAACCAAGTTCTCACGATAAATTTAAGGAAAAATACAATTTGAATTTTACGTTACTGAGCGATCCAGCACTTGATGCTATCAAGCAATATGGGGCGTGGGGAAAGAAAATGTTTGGTAAAGAAGGCATCCTGCGCAAAACGTTCATTATCAATCCTCATGGAAAAGTCGTCAAAGTGTATGGGCGAGTAACGCCACTGGGACATGGCACGCAGGTTGTGAGTGAACTTCGGTCATTACAAGACGCTGCTACCTTATGACACTATGAATGTTTCGGTAATGGTGAAGGCGAACAGTAAACATCGTGAAGAACTTGTTGCGATAGACGAAGTCTCCTTTGCTGCATATGTAAAAACGCCGCCAATAGAAGGTCGTGCTAATACAAGAGTTATCGAGCTTGTTGCAGCGTACTTTAATGTATCAAAGTCGCAGGTGCGTATACTTCATGGGCTGCGAAGCCGACAAAAGGTACTCTCGGTAGAGTGATTATGATAAAAGAACTGAATAGTATAGAAAAGATTGTTTCTCATCGTCTTGAAAATGATCAAATATCCGAGCAGGAGCTACGAATCGTTTTGACTCAGCTACAACAGACTGCATCGATAGAAGGTGATGTTGTTGAGTTTGGTTGTTACAATGGTGCGACAAGTGTTGCCATGGGAAAGGTACTGCAAGCCACGAATAAAAGGTTATTTTTGTACGACTCATTTCAGGGTCTTCCAGAAAAGACGAGCGAAGATCGTAGTTTGATTGGAATGCAGTTCACGACAGGAGAGCTACGCGCTAGCAAGAAGCTTGTTGCGGACCGCTTTAAACAGGCAGGCTTAAAACGTCCTGTCATAAAGAAGGCGTGGTTTGATGAACTTACGGCACGTGATTTGCCAGACAAGATATCCTTTGCATTCCTTGATGGTGACTATTATGAGTCGGTCCTCGTGTCGCTTTCATTGGTGTATCCAAGACTGCAGCAGGGGGCGGTCATTGTTGTTGATGACTATGACAACGACCAACTTCCAGGTGCATCAAAAGCCGTTGATACATGGTTAAGCACGCATGTATTTCACAAAGATGTTGTTAGCTCATTGGCAGTTTTGCGTGCGAAATAGTCTTGACTTAAATTAGTTTAGGTACTAAACTAATTATTTGTGACAGAAAACAATAGACAAGAAAATATTGAAAACATTGCTCATAGTTTTTATGAACTTAAGCGCTTTATGCATGATACCTTTCGTGAGGTAAGCGATGAATTTGGCGTACCACCCACTGGGCAGCATGTTGTATTATTGATTGGCCGTCAACCCAATATGACAATTGGTGATCTTGCGCGTGAGCTTGGTGTAACAAGAGGGGCGGCAACGCAGATAGTTGATGGTCTTGAGCGGGATGGTTTTGTCGTCCGCCAGATAGACGAGCAGGACCGACGGATTGTTCGGCTTGCACTGTCTACGTCGAGTAGCCAACAGCTTGAGCAGCTTCATCGCCGAATGGGAGAATGTTTTGTGCAGATGCTTGGAGAGCTAAGCAATGAAGAAATCGCACAGCTACGGGTAGTATTACATAAAATTATAATGGACAAAGAATAAGATATGAAGCACTTTTTTGCACTATTTAAACCATATATCATCCTCACCTTGTTGCTTATAGTGGTGACATATATACAGGTGTTGGCTAACCTTCGGCTGCCAGACTATATGGCGGATATTATCAACGACGGTATTATTATCCAAAATCTTGACAACATATGGAATAGCGGATGGCATATGATTGCGGTCACGGCAATAGGTGGAGTCAGTGCAATCATTGCGGGTTACTTTGCGGCTCGCATTGCAACAGGGTTTGCGCGTGATCTTCGAAAAAAGCTCTTTACTCGCGTTGAGAGCTTTTCGGTAAGTGACCTTAATCAATTTTCCACGGCCTCGCTCATCACTCGTTCAACGAACGATATTCAGCAAATTCAGATGACTGTCACGATGCTGCTACGTATTGCTCTTATGGCACCACTTATGGCAATAGGAGGAGTTCAGAAATCAATAGAAAACGCACCATCACTAACATGGATTATAGCGGTTGCTGTTGCCTGCCTTATTGCTGTTGTCGTGATGCTGTTTATTGTTGCTATCCCACGGTTTAAAAAGTTACAGGAGCTGGTTGACAAGCTTAATCTTGTTACGCGTGAAAATCTTACAGGACTGCGCGTCGTACGAGCGTTTAATAACGAGAAGATAGAGGAGCGGAAGTTCAACGATGTTAATAACAACCTTACTCATATGAATGTTGTTGTCAACAAGCTTATGATGGTGTTAGACCCTGTAATGACACTTGGGATGAACGTATCGGTGCTTGCCGTTGTATGGTTTGGTGCACAGTTGGTGAGCACTGAAGAGCTTGCTATAGGAAATATGATGGCGTTTATCCAGTATGCTATGCAAGTGATCATATCATTTTTAATGATATCAGCTATGTTTATCATGGTGCCTCGAGCAGCAGTGTCGGTAAAACGAGTTTTCAAGGTGCTTTCGACAGATCCATCGGTGACAGACTCGGCTCATCCTTTGCCGCTGAACCCGGACGGCAAGGGTCGTGTAGAATTTAAGGATGTCACGTTTACATATCCTGATGCCGACTTGCCTGTTCTTTCAGATATTACATTTACGGCCGAGCCAGGACAGACTACGGCATTTATAGGAAGTACTGGGAGCGGAAAATCGACGCTTATCAACCTGATACCGCGATTTTATGATGTGACAGCGGGGCAGATTCTTCTAGACGGGATTGACATACGTCGATTAAAAATCGAAGATTTACATTCTCAGATTGGGTATGTTCCACAAAAAGGAGTTCTTTTCAGCGGGACGGTTAATTCAAACATTGCATATGGTGCACCAAATATATCTGAATCGAGCATTAAACATGCAGCAGAAATTGCCCAAGCCGATGAATTTATTGAGTCCTTAAAGGGAGGGTATGAAGCTAGGATTGCACAGGGAGGCAATAACGTATCAGGAGGGCAGCGCCAGCGTCTTTCTATTGCAAGGGCGCTTGCTATTCAGCCAAAAGTCTATATTTTTGACGATTCATTTTCTGCGCTTGATCTTAAGACTGATGCAGCACTCCGTCAAGCGCTTGAAAAAGAGACGAAGGCGAAGACAATACTTGTCGTAGCGCAGCGAATTAGCACAATTGTTGCTGCAGATAATATCATTGTGCTCAACGAAGGAAAGATTGTTGGACAAGGGTCTCACGCAGATTTGATGAAGACATGTGAAATATATCGAGAGATTGCCTATTCTCAATTGACAGAGCAGGAGCTGAAAGAGGTACAGCAATCAAAACGGAAAGGGAATAAATAATGGCCCAAGATAACCAACACTCACAAAAACGAAACCGTCCAATGGGTGGTATGGGTCCTATGTCAGCTGGCACGGGCGAAAAAGCAAAAGATTTTAAAGGAACGATGAAGCGGATGATTTCTTATCTGCGTCCTTACTGGGTGAAGCTTGTTGTTATTATAGTGCTGACGGCAATATCGACAGTTTTTGCTATTGTAAGCCCGAAGATTCTTGGTGAAGCAACTAATCAGATAGTTGACGACTATGTAAGTCTTCGCTCGTATGAGGAGATAACAAGTCATCTGCCGAAGGGCTACCAGATACCAGTGGGTACAACGGGTGCTGACATTCTTGCACAGATGCCTAATTCAGCGCATATTGAGGAGAAAATACCCAAAAGTTCTCTAGAGATTATTAAAAATCTTGACATGACAGTTCGCCCAACATTTCATTTTGCAGCGATAGGAAGGATTGTTCTGTGGTTGCTCACACTCTATGTATTGAGTGCGGTACTTCGCTATATTCATAGTTGGATGATGGTTGACGTGACGCAGGCGGTTACTTATAAATTGCGACGAGATATTTCGGAGAAAATCAACAGACTTCCCCTTCGTTATTTTGATAAGCAGACCTATGGAGAGGTGCTGAGTCGTGTGACTAACGACGTTGACACAGTGAGCCAAACGTTAAATCAGAGTTTGTCGCAGATTGTTTTTTCATCAGTAATGCTTGTCGGTATTGTCGGTATGATGCTATCAATCAGCTGGGTCTTGACGCTTGTTGTTGTACTGATACTTCCGCTTGGGGCGATCATTATTCGACTTATTACGAAGCATTCACAGAAGCAATTCATAGCGCAGCAGACACAGTTAGGAAGAATGGGTGGGCACATTGAGGAAGTGTATGCAGGACACCAAGTAGTACAGGTATTTAATGGAAAACATCGAGTAATAAAAGAATTTACTGCGATAAACAATAAACTGTACGAAAGCGGATGGAAGTCACAGTTCCTTTCTGGACTTATGATGCCATTGATGAACTTTATAGGAAACCTTGGATATGTGGGCGTTGCGGTAACTGGAGGATGGCTTGCGATTAATGGACATATCAAACTCGGTGATATCCAGGCATTTATCCAGTATGTACAGCAGTTTAATCAGCCAATTGCTCAAACAGCAAATATAGCAAACGTCCTGCAGTCAACAGCTGCAGCAGCAGAACGAGTATTTGGATTTCTCGATGAGGCAGAAGAATCGAAAGAAGGAAAAGATCTTGTGAAACTTTCGCAAGTAAAAGGATCGGTTGAATTTGACGATATCGTCTTCGGATACAAAAAGAAAGAACCGGTTATCAAACATCTATCTGCAAAAATTGAGCCAGGACAGCGAGTGGCGATTGTTGGACCAACTGGCGCAGGCAAGACGACACTTGTTAACCTTCTTATGCGGTTTTATGACGTAGACAGCGGAGCTATAAAAATAGACGGAGTGGATACGCGAAAAATGGCACGCTCTGATGTTCGTCAGATGTTTAGCATGGTATTGCAGGATGCTTGGTTGTTTCATGGTACGATTCGAGAAAACCTTCTTTACGGGAACGATCGTGCAACAGAAGAGGATATGATTCAGGCGGCAAAAGATGCCCAAGTTGACCACTTCATTCGCTCTCTGCCTGGTGGATACGATATGATGCTGAGCGAGTCTGTTGATAATATATCCCAAGGCGAAAAGCAGCTCCTTACGATTGCGCGTGCGATGCTCGCAAAGACACCTATGCTTATACTTGATGAGGCGACAAGCTCGGTAGATACTCGAACGGAGATACTGATACAGCAAGCGATGAATAACCTCATGAAGAATAAAACGAGTTTTGTGATTGCACATCGTCTCAGTACGATTCGTGACGCCGACTTAATTTTAGTTGTTAAGGCTGGCAATATTGTTGAGCAGGGAACGCATGATGAGCTCTTGAAGCGCCATGGGTTTTATGCGGAGCTTTATAATACACAATTTGCCGAGTAGATAACGATACTGTTGAGTTAGCTGAGTTGCGGTTTTGTTTTAAGTTGCTACAATAAAGACATTAGCAGTTTATTTAAAAGGTAGGAGGAGTAGGTGGACGATCCTATACATATTACATCAGAAATCGGTCGGTTAAAAACAGTACTATTGCACAGGCCGGGCGAAGAACTCGAGAACTTAACACCGGAATATCTCAAAGATCTTCTCTTTGATGACATACCGCATCTAAAAGTTGCTCAACAGGAACATGATGCATTTGCAGACGTTCTGCGTTCGCGGGGGATTGAGGTTCTCTACCTTGATGAACTAGCAGCTGAGGCGATTGCGGCGGATGATGTTCGTCAGCAGTTTGTTAACGAAATGCTCCACGCTTCAAAACAGGGAGATCGTCGTGTTTCCTATGCTCTAGGACAGTATTTACTAGCTATGGAGCCGCGTCGCATGATTCGCAAGATTATGGCCGGTGTTCGTAAAGACGAAATAGAAC
The DNA here is from genome assembly GCA_049293215.1 of Saccharimonas sp. (SeqCode). GTDB lineage: Bacteria > Patescibacteriota > Saccharimonadia > Saccharimonadales > Saccharimonadaceae > Saccharimonas. The sequence continues at coordinate 8,254 of JBATSI010000070.1, forward strand.
TCCCCCCAGAAGAACGTCAGCAATTACACGACATGGTAAGCCAGGACCACTACCCTTTTTATCTTGACCCAATGCCAAACCTTTACTTCACAAGAGATCCTGCTGCCGCTATTGGTAACGGTTTGACGATCAATAAAATGCATTGGCCAGCGCGACGGCGCGAATCGCTTTTTATGCGTTATATTATTGATCATCACCCACGATTTGCAGGAAAAAATACTCCTGTATGGTACGACCGTGATGAAAGGTTTTCCATGGAAGGCGGCGACGAGCTTGTGCTAAGCAAAGACACGATGGCTATAGGTATTAGTGAAAGAACGACGCCTGAGGCAATCGAGACGATGGCGACCAAACTCTTTGCTGAGTCTGATTTCCGCAAGATTATCGCGTTAGAAATTCCAAAAAGTCATGCATTTATGCATCTTGATACCGTATTTACGATGATTGACTATAATAAATTTACAATTCATCCTGAAATTAGAGATGCAAACGGTAAGCTTAATATCTTCGTTCTTGAAAAGGTCGAGGGGAGTCCGTATCCACACATTACTCGAGAGCATGATCTCGAGCATGTTTTGCGCGTAGCGCTCAGCCAGGAAACGATTACATTGATTGAATGTGGTGGTGGTGATGAAATTGCTGCAGCACGAGAGCAATGGAACGATGGCAGTAACACGCTCGCAATTGCTCCGGGTGTGGTAGTAACGTACGATCGTAACTATGTTACCAACCAGAAACTTCGAGAGGCTGGACTTGAGGTTCTTGAAGTGTCGGGTGCAGAGTTGGGAAGAGGTCGTGGCGGTCCGCGATGCATGAGTATGCCGCTCATCCGGGAGGATATTTAATGCAGCTACCGACAAACCTAAGAGGGCGATCATTTCTTGCTTTGAAGGACTTTTCTCCTGAAGAAATTCGCCTCATGATAGACGTTGCTCATGAGCTAAAAAAGCAAAAGAAAGCTGGTGAGCCGCATCGTATCCACGAAGGAAAACAAGTCGCGTTGTTGTTTGAGAAGACCTCAACTCGCACACGCTGTGCGTTTACTGTGGCGGCAAACGATCTTGGTGTTGCGCCAGAATTCCTGGGGAAAGATGATATCCAGCTTGGCAAGAAAGAGTCGGTTGAGGATACCGCGATTGTTCTAGGACGGATGTTTGATGGAATAGAATTTCGTGGATTCAGCCATGATACCGTGACGAAATTGGCACAATTTGCAAAGGTTCCTG
>JBATSI010000071.1:0-5522 GCA_049293215.1 Saccharimonas sp. (SeqCode)
AACAATCAGTCACCGTATTCGTACGCAGTCGTGCCTTAAAATTGGGCACCCAGTGCGAAACACAGAAGGCATGACCGACTGTTGGCTTAAGACACCTAGCAATGGGTGTCCATTTTTTATATTGAAAGGGTTATATGCGCTCAATAGATCAAGAACATAAGCCTAACCATACACTGACAGCAATCCTTGTCACTGTTATATTTCTGCTAGTATTGGCTGTACTTGCTATACTGTCATCTAAGCAGCCGAAGGCAACAGAACAGGTTCAAGCGCCACAACCAGTAATAGGCACCAACACAGAAGGACTCAACGATCTTAGTGCCAATTACCAGGCGTGCGTCCAAGAGGGCGACAACAGCTACCATGACGCACTAAATAAGATACCAGAAGGTACAGACTCAGCTACCCGCTGGAACTACATACAAAGCGTGCAGCAAGTGATAGATTCACACAAAGCGAACTGTGACAGAATCTATCAAACCGAGAAAGATAAGCTAAGCGCGGGAGGGCGGCAGTAGTGTCACTTAATATGATTTTCTGGACCATTGTTATTACAGTATTCTATGTCATGATTCTCATTAACTGCTTAAGAGAAATGAAGAAGAGCGGATTTAAGTCCGAAGATAGAGGTGTGCTGATCGGGCTTACGTTCTTCTATATAGCAGTGATAGCGAGCATATGGATTGTCTATCCCGAAGGTTGGTTCTAGGGATGCTCACATCTCTTCTTATAGTTTAATCGGCTTAAGCTAGTATTTACGTTAGCTGGTGTGATAAAGTTGACATATCACTTCTATAGACAACCTAGTATAATTGAGCTATGGAAGTTCTCGCTATGAATCCACCACGCATTAGTAGAACCGTGCCAGAAATAAACAACATTAAAGACAATATGTCTCGAGCCTTTATGCATAGCCTTAACAGTACGGTTAACTACCATCTTGAGGAGAGTAGTCGAGCGTTTGATAATCTTGGCATAGACCTGAGAGCTTTTAATTTACCTCAAGGTAAATCGAGACAGCTAATATCTGAGGAGAATGAGATTCGCCTTCAAATGAAGGGCGTGTCGGTAACGAGTAGCTCTAAGTTTTCTGAAGATGAAAATTCAATTACATATAATCTATCAGAAAATCTAATCGCGATCGGCACCCACTATCTAATCGTTGTCGTGATGCCAGCTGATAAAGAAATTGACACCTGGCGAGATATTGACGAGGAGTCGGTCCGCCTTTGGGCGCGAGCTTATTATGTGCTTATTGATGGTCAACTCACCAAGGGTAAAATCACAATACCTAAATCAAATATCCTGAACCCAGACACATATGCTGGACTCTTTGAAGCTGCTAAGAATAAGGATGCGCTATGAGAGAGCAGTACACCATATCCATCGAGAAATTCCGTGCTGCATTTGAAACTGCTAAATGGATTGAGTCAAAGTCTAGCTCGGGACGATATATCATTTGGACCGACCCAGAAGATGATTCGGTGTGGACACGACTTCCAGCGAACGAGGACGCATTAGATTATCAGTTTTACCAAGAAAAAAATCTACACGTGTTGCTGTATGCTCTTGATAAAGAGGATAACGAAGAAAACCTACACGACCTTCTCTCCCAGCTCAAGAACTACAACTACAAGTTAATAAATAGGATTATTCCTAAAAACAAGAAGTTAAATAGCTCGGTACCATATGAACTTGCAACGGCTTTTCCCCAAAAGAATGTCGATGCATTCAGATATTTTTTTCGTACGCATTCTGAAAATAATCAGGGACTGCCAATTGAAAAGTTTGAACTTAACCACACGGAAGTCGGGAGCTTTGTAATACCCGTCTCTGTGGATGTGAAAGAGGACGACAACAGCACTCTTATACCATTGACAAGCTCTACCAATACAATGATACGTAGCTATCTTGACACTGTTGAAAAGATAACTCAACTACCGACGGACAACCCTGATAACTTTGCCGACAGCGCATTCACTAACTCTATTGATTCAAAACTCGTTCGCGATTTTATGGTGGGCGATAAGGGAATTGCAAAGCTCAAAGAAAAATATTCAGATGAAGTTAGTCATGTTTACATCGGTAGTCGCGGCAGTATGATTCTAGACTATGGACTTGAAGAGGGTGAACAGACCTTTAAAGAGGTAGACCTCACTAATTTGAAAGCTGTGGGAGAGGAATTTGTACGAACGCTTGAAGAGAAAGAAATCGAGAATGATGATACTCGAATCGAAGAGAAGGATGCAAAAGTTGATGTTATCGTAGAGTCTATCGACCGTACGGGTAGAGTAAAGTTGACAGTGCTAGGACTCAATTCGATTCCTTTCAAAAGACCTTTCAAAGCATATAGCACAGAGCTACCAAAAGCAAAACTTGATATCTTCGCAGAATTGTTTAAGAACAGTGGAGAGACCACTATACGTGGTGACATATCGAAACAAAAAGGTAGGACAGCTAAAGTTGTGGTTGATAATCTTGGTGATAATAGTTCAAGTAAGCCTAGTCTTTTCCAAGATCAGGAATTTTAGCTTGGCGTAATTTACTCGTTCTAATACTGTGCGGGTATAGAAGTATACAGAGGCTGTGCATCAATAAGTTGCCTCCAGCGTAGTATCTCATTACAGATTAGGTTCCAATGCTGGTGTACTTGGGCTACCAAGTGATACTCAACCAAATAGAGGCTCTTTCTAAGCCTCTATTTTTATTTCACTAATTATTCAGAGCAAATAGACCCTAGCTCTTGCCCTTCTTCTTGGGCACTTTTCCACCTTCTTCGCGAGCCTCGCTAAGACCAATGGCAATAGCCTGCTTACGGTTAGTAACCTTCTTGCCACTTTTACCGCTTTTAAGCTTGCCTTCTTTCATTTCTTCTAAGGCCTTTTTTACCTTATCCTGTGCTTTCGGACCATATTTTGCCATATACTCCTCCTCTCACAACGTTACTCTCTTATTATAACGCCGCTAGCATAAGCTTGTCGATGCGGAGAGAAAGGATAAGGCTGTGGCATAAACTCTTTTCCTAGGGCCTCTCATGAGGCCACAGAGCTATTTCAGCTCTCGTCTGAAGAATCCATGCTCTTACTGTAGCCGCCAAATAGGAAATTAAGCCACTGCTCTAAGTTGCTCGTTTCCTGAACGGTCGTATCTGTCGTTTGAGTCGCCTCTTTATCGGCAGCTTTTGCTTCGGCCGAATTCTCTGGCAAAATAAGAAGTTTTTCACCGGGCATCACCAGCCCTAGTGAATCGCGAAGTGCCAGCTCTTTATACTCATCTGTCTGATAAAACTTGTTCTGAAGACGCAGATTCTCCTTTTGTAGTTCCGCAAGCTGTAGCTGACGTTTTTTGTAATCAACCTCTCGTTGTAGCGCATAATTACGCTGCATCACCTGAAGTGAGCCCCATGCCCAGCCGGCCGCAATCAGAAGAGCGGCCAAAATGACAAGATTATTAAACGTCAGGTAATCATGACGAATGGTGTAGAAAAACTTGCGAATATTTATTTTTATGGCCATAGCATTATCTGCTTATAGGTCTATTATATATCAAATTGCCGTTCCCGACGCTTTTCCCTTTAGATAATGCTGTTTTTTTAGTATAATTGCCTAAGCGGGGCTGTAGCTCATCGGTTAGAGCAGGCGGCTCATAACCACTTGGTAGAAGGTTCGATTCCTTCCAGCCCCACCAGACAGACTATCGATGACAGCCAGAACTATCTGGCTGTTTTTATTCAAAAATTACTTAGACTTAACTCTCTGTAATATTTGCCTGAGAACGGGATAATTTTTTACGCCTTTACTATACTCAATCCGCCAGAACGGATCTAAGCCCTACCATTGCCTTCTCGTAATATTGACTTTTTGTTAATTTTTTGTTATAATATACTTATTACTTGGACAGTTTGTCCTCGTAACGAGCGAAGGGTTAACAGCAATGATGAATCACGCGCTTGTCCGCAAGGACGGACAATGGGTGTCGTTCGGGCTTCATGTCTCCTCTCCGCAGTGGAGCGACGTCTTCAGAACGCTCAAGCGAGCGTTTAGCGAAGATAACGTTCGTTACATTTGGTGGGGAGCCGATACGCCGCCCCTCGACGGCCACCAGATTGCTCAGAGGCTGCAAGCCGAAGTGATCTACGCCAACGCTGCGCAGGAGCAATGGGATCGCGGCCAACTCAAGGAGGCGGCCGACGACGACGGGAGGCTCAGCCTCTCGCAGGCTATCAATATCCTCTCAGCTGCTTAAACCGCACCCCGACCCACCCGTACTTCTAGTCTCGGGTGGGTCGGGACACTACCTAGCTTATTTATTTAGTTAATCAATAATCTGGTCGGTGTTTGGTTTTCACCATAAATTATAGATCTTTCGATAATTGTAATAGATCCAATTTCTGTGCTAAGCATAGCAAAAAGCTCATTATCTACAGAATCACATCTCGCAGCTCAGGAAACGCCACTGCTCCCATCGCCTCGACAGTGAAATGTCCATACCCATGAAACGACCTAAATGTTGCGTTTGGCAACTTCTCTTGCAACAACGCTAGCGAACTCTGTATTCGTTTTCCATCGTCATCGGAGGAAAAAATAATAAATTCATTGGTGCGCTCAACAATGGCAGGGTCTATATCAAAATCAAAAAAATCGGTTAGCTTGCGATGTTTTTCATCAAGCCAAGGCGCCACAAGCACGACTTTATCAATAAATAACTCAGAGTGCTCGGATAAATAGCGCATCCAGAAGCCACCGCCCATACTGTGTCCAACGAGCGTTGTCTCTGGGCTTATATCAAAACGCTCAACCTCGTTTACCCACGACCTATAGGCAAACTCAAAGGGGCGCGGCACTTCTGGTGTGTCCGCTTTAATATCATGAATCATCAGCTGCTTTTGCAGCCATGGAAGCCAATGATAATTGCTTCCACTAGGACTTTTTTCGTTGTAATATTCCTTTTTTCCAACAAGCCCATGAAGTATAATGGCATTTCTCATATATTTAGTATAGCGCGTTCAGACAAGGCCTATCATATTCTTGGTTTCTCCCATAAAAGTGTTATAATATACATAGCACCTTTCATACGTCTAGAGATTGGAGGCATGATGCCCGTTGGTATCATTGCGTGCGCTTTTGGACAGCAGCGCGCTTACGCCGCCGGACCAAGCAACGAAGCCATAGGTCGCGTCGCCCTTGCAATTCGGCAGCGCACCGATGGAATCATTGCAACCCAGTGGGAGATTCAGGCATACCTGCAGGCCGTCAATAAGTCGGCCGACGAACTTGTCAGCTTCTACCACGACGACAACAGTCACTACCTCAGTACCGAGCAGGTCTTCATGCGAAGCCTGGCCTACTTCAAAGCAGCGGGCATCTCGGAGGTTGTCATCGTCGCGCAACCATTGCATCTACTGGTCATTCGTTGTGCCATGAAACAGTGGCAGATTGACCCAAGCTTCCACTTCACCCATGCTTACGACCGGCTGATGCGTCAAATACCATTCGACACATCAGCTGGCAACACCCAGTGGT
>JBATSI010000072.1:0-2885 GCA_049293215.1 Saccharimonas sp. (SeqCode)
AAAAAAATATGCAAGGGGTGTTCTGGTGGGGTGCAGCACAGCTTGCCGTACTAGGCGGCGTGGCTCAGAGAGTTAGCATTTTGTGCTAAAATGGGTTCTAGTAGAGTTGTAAAATTCTACCAAAAACGAACTTTTCGAAAAAAACCGCCCCAGAGGGTGGCAATTTTCCGAAAAGTTCGTTTTTGGTACACCTTGTCCAATCGTATTGGAACGATATCCTTACGGAGTTCTACCGCACGTTTGGAATACTCAAGGGATTATCTCTAGCATAATGTACAGAATAAGCACCGCTAAAGGAGTGGAACTATAAATGTCAGTATTAACCAGTACGGGCGAGGTATTGCCTCGTAACAGTGTTTGCAATGCAATCACTAAACCCTACAAGAAACACAAAAAGAAACGCCGTACTCTAGCGGTAAAGACTACCAAGCGTACACTTACCGAGAAGCAAGCTCAATGGATTATAGATAGGCAGATTGCTAGAAAGTTGAGGCGTATGTTTTAGATGATAGGGTTACTGGTGGGGTACGGGAGGCCTTGCCAAACTCTACCGTTCTACTACTCTGATACTCGTATGTGTAGCGAGGTGAAATACAAAATAGTATCTGGATTGAATTATCCATACACTACCATAAGTATCATAAGCATAACTATGCGAGATATAGCACCTTAACAGATAGAAAATCGGCGGAATCTAGCAGTTCTGGTTATACACTTTTATATGCTGCTATGCTGCGTACCGCCCTACCAAAAGTTACCCATTCCTCGCCAGTGATTTAATCGGATAAATACACGATACCCTACAATCCTCCAGAAACGCACAGCTAATGGCTTCAGTGTGTATTCGTAACAACCTGCATGCTCAATAATATCTTTAGAAAATGCGAGTTTAAATTGCCCAATACCAAATAAGGGGTGTGTTCTGTCGTTCATGCTACTTATTGGTGGCATTCCCCACATGTCGTAAATCTTAAATCCTTCACTTGCATATCGACGCATAATCTCCGCATGAAGATAATATGTCGCACCACTCGAAGTACGCTGTGCGGTTGAGCCACCATCTTTATATACAACCGTTTTGCCCCTCTTGATGATATATGCCCCCGCCACGACGTCACTTCCTTCATAAGCAAAAAATAGAGAGCCGGTGCCAAATTCATGAAACTTTTTCCAAAAATAGGCATAATATTCATAGCTCTGCTGGCCAGGCACGCCTTTGCCGCCATTAGCAGTTTGCATTAAGTTATACATCGTCTCGCAATAAAGATCGAGAACAGGGGCTTCTTTGACTATCACGCCCTCTGCTCTTGCCTGTCGAGCATAGCGACGAGCACGCCGCCCAAGTGTTGCAAACTCGGCATCGGTTGAAGTCTCAACAAGGAGGGTGTTGGGAGGTTGTACCGGTGTCCGTGCCTCCAAGTTCGATATACCGCTAAGCATGTCCTGTCCCTCGCGTCTTATATAGAGTGGTTCGGTTTTAATTAGAAATACATCGTGCATCTCGCCATAACTGCCGAGTGCTTTCATTAGACCTTCAAAATCAGCGCTTTTGGTGGGGGTTGGACCGCATGGAATATACCATAATACCCCTAAAAAAGGGATCTTCCGCTCAAGAATCACTATCTTTATCTGTTCAGGCGGCTTCCTTGCAATAACAAATCGTGGTGTCCAGTGAAACCGACGCTTCACCTCAGCAAACTCACGCGTTTGGGTAAAGGGTACATTATCGTTCAGTAAATCGTCCCACTGGGCAATCTCTTTTTTGCCCGCCTCAGATACACTCCAACCACCCGCACGAACCCTTTGTTTTTGTATATCCCCACTAAACATACTGTTATTAACTCCTGACAAATAAAAACGACAACCATTCTAGGTTGTCTACACCAAACAATCAGGGTTGAGCCTAAGAGTCTTTCGAATGGTTGCCGCTTTCACGACTCAACCAAAAGGACTTGCCTTATTCTAATTGTTTAACGTAGACAGACTCAGTATAGCAAAATATATGATTCAGTCAACTAATACGGAACAACCGTAGCACGTAGGTAGTTTTGCGGAGACTCAAAGAGGCTCCGCTGGTTGTGTCTAGCCATCCACTCGCTCAAGATGGACTGTAGGTATTTTGTTGGGATGCAGCCGTAGAGCTTTCTCATGTAACACTTCATAGCACTCCAGATACATTCAATGTGGTTACTTTGACCAAAGTGTCCTTGGCTATGATTGTATGCCTCTCTAGTGTAACCGAGCCACTCAATGTCATTGTAGGCCATGGCGGCATCGGTAATGAGATGGCTGTCTCTGGATACCCAAGATTGTAGGAACAGCTCAATACTGTCTTGGTCGGCATCGGGGATAACCTGGAGGCGGAGCCTCCTGGTATCTACTTCAATACCACCCATGACAATCATCTGTCTGCCGTATTTCTTCTTGCCAAACCATGCCTCATCAACCGCTACTACACTTGAGAGCATTTCTCCACTGTCTGGCGGTATATGGTCTCGAAAGCGAGCATACCAGCGCTGGATAGTTTGGTAGCTTAGGCCAGTAGCACTTCGTACACTGCCGGGGCTTTGGCGAGATTGCCAACACCAGAGGAGTTTAAACAATGCTCGGTAGGATAGCTTACTGCCACGAAACCACATGGCTGCCTTAGGGCGTATCTTTACTCGACAGATTCGACACCAGCCATAGTCGACGTTTCGCTTCCAGGTTATACGCTCACCACAGGCCACATGGCTCTTTTGTTTTGCTGTTAGCTCATAAATGAGCTGTTTACACTGAGCTTCGCTCGGTATATCTGCTAGACTAGTCATAGGAACAGTCCTTTCGAATTAGTTATATTTACAAACCTAATTCTACAGGCTGTTCCGTTTTAGTGTAATGAATCA
>JBATSI010000073.1:0-3139 GCA_049293215.1 Saccharimonas sp. (SeqCode)
TAAAAGCGTAGCGTATTTGACTCATGTTGAAATCCATTCACTGATTACGCGCATCATAGCATAAACCATGCGCTCGCCTGTGCGGGGTTTGGCGCGCAGGGATCGTTGCCACAAGATGTGTGGGCCATCATGACTGCAGTGTATTTATTTGTATGGGTAGAAGAGGGCCATAAAGCCGCCAATGTACTTGCCAACAGTGTGGTAATGAGCTTAAAAAGCGGTTGTGTCAGCGGCTTAGAAATGTGAATTTAATGTCATGTGAATGGTTTACAGGCCGCTTGGTCTGAATCCAGCGCAATACCATGTGGGGGGGTAGGGTGCGGTATTCAGGCAATTCAGTGCGTTTACTCGATGAATCCGCCCCAAATTTCATGCCAACTGTACAAATACAAAAAATTTAAATTGTGTAAATTTTGGAATTTAATTTTTTCGATGTGTATTTTTACTGTTTTTAATATTAAGAATGTTAAATATTCATATAAAGTGTTGCGAACTGTGTCATTATCGTGCTGCACAGCAGCAATAAAGCTGACACATGGCAGTCGTTGCGGCTAAAATATATGGGATTTTTTGCACAGTTTTGATGTCGCATCAACATTCTTTTATCAATGTATTTGGAAACAACATATTATGTCCGGTAATAACGTAATCTGGTTCGAAAATCTACGCAATACTGACGTGGAGCAAGTAGGCGGTAAAAATGCTTCATTAGGTGAAATGATCAGCCAATTGGCTTCAAAAGGCGTACGCGTACCTGGTGGTTTTGCAACTACGGCTGACGCTTTCCGCAAATTCATCGCCCATGAAGGTTTGAATGACCGCATCAATGCGGCTTTGGATGCTTTGGACGTTGAAGACGTCAACGCTTTGGCTGAGTGCGGCAAAAACATCCGTCAATGGGTTATGGACACACCGTTTCCTGCTGAATTGGAAGCCGACATTCAAACTGCATGGGAAAAAATGGTTGCCGACTCAGGCACTGAAGAAATTTCAGTGGCTGTGCGCTCTTCTGCTACGGCCGAAGACTTGCCAGATGCTTCTTTTGCCGGTCAACAAGAAACCTTCTTGAACATTAAAGGCTTGGCCAATGTGAAAGAAGCGATGCATCACGTGTTCGCTTCTTTGTACAACGACCGCGCCATCTCTTACCGTGTACACAAAGGCTTTGCTCACGCTGACGTGGCTTTGTCTGCGGGTGTACAACGCATGGTTCGTTCTGACTCAGGTGCTTCTGGTGTGATGTTTACCATCGACACCGAATCTGGTTTCGACCAAGTGGTGTTCGTGACTTCATCTTACGGTTTGGGCGAAATGGTCGTTCAAGGCGCGGTGAATCCAGACGAATTCTACGTACACAAAAACAACTTGCGCGAAGGCCGTCCTGCGGTATTGCGCAAAGTGATGGGTTCTAAACTCATCAAAATGGTCTTCACTGAAGAGGCTTCTGCTGGTAAATCAGTGAAAATCGAAGACGTTCCTGAAGAAATGCGCCGCGAATTCTCGATTTCTCAAGACGAAATCCAAGAATTGGCCAAATACGCATTGACGATTGAAGAGCATTACGGTCGCGCGATGGACATCGAATGGGGCCGTGATGGCATCGATGGCAAAATCTACATCTTGCAAGCCCGTCCTGAAACCGTGAAATCACAAGAAGGCCGTCAAGACACTTTGCGCCGCTACCGCATCAATGAAAAAGGTGCCGTGTTGGTAGAAGGCCGTGCCATTGGTCAAAAAGTCGGCCAAGGCCAAGTGCGCTTGATCAAAGACGCGTCTGAAATGGACACTGTGAAAGCCGGCGACGTATTGGTAACCGACATGACCGACCCAGATTGGGAACCAGTCATGAAACGTGCCGCAGCGATTGTGACCAACCGTGGTGGCCGTACCTGTCACGCTGCCATCATTGCGCGTGAATTGGGCATTCCTGCGGTAGTGGGTTGTGGCGATGCGACTGAGTTGTTAAAAGAAGGCCAAATGGTGACCGTATCTTGTGCCGAAGGCGACACAGGCTTGGTATACGATGGCAAATTGGAAGTGGAAATCATCGACTTGCAATTGGATTCTATGCCAGAAGCACCTGCCAAAATCATGATGAATGTGGGCAACCCAGAGTTGGCATTCGGTTTCGCCAGCTTGCCTAACGAAGGCATTGGCTTGGCGCGCATGGAATTCATCATCAACCGTCAAATCGGCATACACCCACGTGCCTTGTTGGAATTGAACGAACAAGACGCTGATTTGCAAAAAACCATCAAAGACCGCATCACCGGTTACGCTTCTCCACGTGATTTCTACGTAGACAAGATTGCCGAAGGCGTGGCCACGTTGGCAGCGGCAATGTACCCGAAAAAAGTCATTGTTCGTACCTCTGATTTCAAATCAAACGAATACGCTAACTTGATTGGCGGCAGTTTGTACGAGCCACACGAAGAAAACCCAATGTTGGGCTTCCGCGGCGCCGCTCGTTACGTGTCTCCAGAGTTCAAAGATTGCTTCGCGATGGAATGTGAAGCCTTGAAACACGTGCGTGATGACATGGGCTTTACCAACGTCGAAATCATGATTCCATTCGTGCGCACCTTGCGCGAAGCCGAAGCCGTGGTGAACTTGTTGCGTGAAAATGGTTTGGAACGTGGCAAAAACGGTTTGCGCTTAATCATGATGTGCGAATTGCCTACCAACGCTGTGTTGGCTGAACAATTCTTGCAATTCTTCGATGGCTTCTCTATCGGCTCTAACGACATGACCCAATTGACTTTGGGCGTGGACCGCGACAGCGGTGGCCCAATTGCTTCTACTTTTGACGAACGCGATCCAGCCGTTAAAGTGATGCTCAGCTTGGCCATCAATGCTTGCCGCAAATTGAACAAATACGTGGGCATCTGTGGCCAAGGCCCATCAGACCACCCAGATTTGGCCAAATGGTTGGTAGAACAAGGCATTGAAACCATTTCTTTGAACCCAGACACCGTGATTGAAACCTGGTTGTACTTGGCAAAAGAATTGAAAAAATAATGCTTGAATAAAGCATCAAAAGCGGCCTGTAAATTTGTTTACAGGCCGCTTTGTTGTTGAAAAAAATTGATTTTGTTTAAAAATCAAAATTATCATGAATAATAATTTATTTGGAGAAGAC
>JBATSI010000074.1:0-1504 GCA_049293215.1 Saccharimonas sp. (SeqCode)
TGTCATAACAGATTCAAAGTTTACATTTCCTGCTATACCTAATACTTTATAAGTGTCTTGACCATTTAGATACAATCCACCATTTAAAATATTTTCTAACTTACTTCTACTTGTTCTTTCTCTATAAGTGTCAATTCCTTTTTCCACCATACTCATGTCAACATCAATAGTAACACCTATATTGAAATCTTCAACCATCTCATTACCTTGAGTTTCTCCTAAGTATCTTTTTCCACCATCATATTGCTTAGTATACTCAAATTTTCTTGAGAATAATGGTTCCAATGGTATACCTTGTACTGGACTCATAGTATTTAAATCTATGTGATTTAATGCAATTCTTTTTGTAGCATGGTTATATGCCAAAAATGTTAAATATGCTACTGAGTTACTCGAGTTTACTAAACTTATACCTCTACTAATCATTTGTTTTTTCTCCTTTTAATAATTTTTATTTTCTCTTAATGTTAAAGTTAATAATATATAATCTACTTGATTATTCAAATTATCTACATTATTTTTATTTGTTTTATAACTTACTAAAAAATTTATACTTGCACAATCTTTTTTTAACTGAAGTGAATTAAAATTAAAAAGTTTTGTTATTTCCTTTAAAATAAGTAAATAATTTTCTTTATTATCTAAATATTTGTTACTGCCTACTAAAATATTTGTATAAAAATTTGTAGTCATATGAGTAGAACTTATATATTTATTACTATCAACACTACTCTCTACTTCTACAATAATATATACATTATCATTAATTACACCTTCAATTGAAACAATATCTCCTACATTTAACAAATCTAACTCATTTAAATCTTCTATTTGTAAAGTATTAGTATCTACAACACTTACATTTATCTCGTTTTCATAGTTTACTATGATTTTTGATATAGAATAAGATATAGATTTATTTTTTAAATTTGATAAATATATTAATCCTGTATCACCTATACTTTCAATAGAAAAGACATCTGAGTTATCTTCATTATCTGTGTTATATTTGTTATCTTGAATATTATAATTTACAATAGTAGGAAATTTAGTTTTTAATTCTTGTAAATTATTATCTATATAAACTTTTAACATTTCTTCTAATTCTTTATTTAGTATCACGTTGTGATACCTCCTTTAAGATAGTTCTTAACTTTTTTATTTAAGGTTTTAAGAGATTTTATAAGAATAGGCATACTACTAATATCCTCTCCCCTTAAAGTTCCTCTAACTACCCTTAAAATTCGTTCTACATAGAACTTTTGATATCCATTACCAAGTATTCCTTTATATTTTTTTTCTCTAAAATTTAATTCCTTATTAGGTGATTTATTACTATTTTGTAAAAGTATTCCTTTATCTGTTGTAGAAAAATGATAACTTAGAGCATTTACTGTCAAATTATATTCACCCTCATGTATTCCTCTAGTAGTTGAATAATCTCCCCATAAATTGTAAACTTCTTGATGTACTAATCCATAAATGGGAGACCCTAATTCAGCAA
>JBATSI010000075.1:0-1828 GCA_049293215.1 Saccharimonas sp. (SeqCode)
ATTATACCCTTATCCACTGCTTTATATTTTTTGTAAGACAACAAGAGCTATCGTTCGGTTCTATTTAGATGGTTAGAGATGCGCACGCATGGTTGCAAGACAGTCAAAATGGAATCATGGAAGTATTGATAGTACCATCCTTAGAATAATTCCACAGACAAGCTGTCGGTTTCTCTTGTAAAAGGAAAGGCTGTCCTGTCGTAGACGTGTAATTGCTGAGTATGTCTGTAGCTTAAATAAGGCGAGCGGATATAGTATAATCAGAAGACGAATGACAGCGAATACGAAAAATAGGGTAAAGCAACAACCAAAACCATTTTTGAAATGGGTTGGAGGCAAGGGGCGACTTCTAGAGCAGCTACTTCCATATTTTAATGAGGCGCGTCAGGCCGAGGGAAAATACTTTGAGCCTTTCTTTGGTGGAGGTGCGGTATTCTTTGCGCTCTCCCCTCTATCTGGACAGATAAACGACGTCAATAAGGCGTTAATGGCAGCCTACTCAAACATAAAAAAGGATGTAAATTCAGTAATCGAACAACTAGAAATCATTGAGCCAGCGTATCTATCACTTAATGACGAAGGTCGTAAGGGGTATTTTTACAAGCGCCGAGAAGAGTACAATCTAGAACCTTACGACACAGTTCGCAAGACTGCTTTGCTCATTTTTCTCAATAAAACTTGCTTTAATGGCCTATACCGAGAGAATCGTAAGGGTGGCTTTAATGTGCCGCATGGGAAATATGCGAATCCAAAAATATGTGACGCAGATGCACTTCGTGCAACATCAGAGGCGTTGCGGCATGTAGTTATCACGAGCGGATCATTCGTGGATGCTGTTGCTGATGCGAAGGAGGGCGACTTTGTATACTTCGATCCTCCGTATTACCCACTTAATCCTACTTCAAGCTTTACGAGTTACTCAGTCGACGATTTTTCCGCAGACGACCAGCGCAAGCTCAAGGACGTGCTCGATGACCTCACAAAGCGTGGAGTAAAAGCAGCAGTAAGCAACTCTGATTCAGAATTCATTAATGAGCTATACAAAGACTATAGGATAGAAAAGGTCTGGGCAGGCCGGTCAATTAATTCGGTAGGTTCAAAAAGGGGCAAAATCACCGAAGTACTTGTACTTAACTGGTAGACTCCACTGGTGACACAGCGAAAACCATACTTTAAAGAAGATGACTTCGAGCTCTATCACGGAGACTCATTAAAATTACTCAAGAAATTCCCCAACAGTAGTATAGATATGGTGTTTGCCGATCCTCCGTACTTCCTTTCTAATGGTGGGATTAGCGTTCAGTCTGGCAAAATGGTCATAGTTGATAAGGGCGACTGGGATAAGAGTAGTGGATTCGACAGTGACGCTGCGTTCTTCGATTCGTGGATTGGTGAGATAAAACGCATTCTTAAGCCTAGCGGGACTATCTGGATTAGCGGCACATATCACTCCATCTACCTCTGCGGTTATATGTTAGGTAAACACGACTACAAGATACTGAACGACATAACCTGGTATAAGCCTAATGCTGCGCCCAATCTCAGTAGACGTTATTTTACCGCCAGCCATGAAACTATTCTGTGGGCAAAGCCTGATAAGAAAGCACGGCATACATTTAACTATGACCTTACTCGCGATGGTAACTGGCCGGAGGATAAGATGAAAGTTCCTAATAAGCAAATGAGGAGTGTCTGGTCAATAAATTCCGTTCCTCCCAGTGAGAAGAAGCACGGTAGACACCCAACGCAGAAGCCTCTGAAGCTACTCGAACGTATCGTCCTTAGCTCTACCAACCCCGGTGATATAATCCTCGACCCGTTTACTGGC
>JBATSI010000076.1:0-1783 GCA_049293215.1 Saccharimonas sp. (SeqCode)
GTTTTTAATTTTTTGCTAAAATAGGGAGTGAATTGGTTACTGAACGTATGTTCACGGATGTACGTCACCGATTCCGTATTTTGAAACTGACAGAATTATCTTATTTACGGATGAGGTAAGTGTGCAGGCAAAATATCGAGCACTCCGTGCAATCCGCTAGAGATTATGTATCTCGTATAAAATACAGGGTTTGGATGCGTCTGGATCCGGTGGCCTCAGAAGGCAGATTGCGTTATACCGACTGGTCGAACGTTCCGTACCTCAACCGGTGGGACGACGACCGCCAGCTGAAGCTGAACGACAACTGGGCTGACAACCGGAATGACAACTGGTCGTCTCCGTCGGTCAGGGACTGCTCGTGATAGATTTTAGCCAGCCTCCCAGCATGCGTCCAATCTCATTGCAGGTTGAGTCAAGCTGCTGGTAGGTCTGGTTAGAAACGCATTTACAGTCTTTACAGAGACTGAGGAGCAAGCGGAGGCTATCGAGCCGTACAGATGCTTCGTTTACGTAAGCGGCCTTATCTGACGGTTTAGTACTACTAGCAGCCCGCAGTGATAGCCGCAGGAGCTCAAGTATTTCGCTCTGACACGTCGCGCCGAGGCTGTAGCGCTCTGATTTTGGAAATACAATCAAACATTCATGAAAGGATTCGTATAGGTGGTAGACACTACTGACAATGGGAACTTTCCGCAGCGCGAAACCTCTCTCTCTCGATAGCCACGCTCAAACCAACCCTCTCAACGTAATAATTACAGACATCGTATCTATTAAAGCACTGACAGCCGCGTGGCGAAAGTTCTCGCGAGGGAAAAAATCAAGAAAAGATGTGGCTATATACCAAAAGTATCTTCAAAAAAATCTCGCTGATCTACACACGCCGCTTGCATCTGGTCTGTACAAGCATAAATCCTACCAGCGATTTACCATACACGACCCAAAACAACGCCAAATTCATAAAGCAACAGTAGAAGATAGAATCGTACATCAGGCGGTTGTTACGGCTATTGAGCCGCTTTTCGAGAGGCGATTTATATACGACAGCTACTCTTGTCGAGTCAACAAAGGTGCTCATGCAGGTGTGCGACGCCTGAAAACCTTCCTTACTAGTACAAGCAACAACGACACAAAGGCAGTATATGCACTCAAGTGCGATATACGAAAATACTTTGCCTCAATCGACCATGAAATATTATTGAACCTTATTGCTCGCCATGTTCACGACGATGCGACTTTGGAACTGATACGAACGATTATTCTGAGCCATGGTGCCGAAACCGGCAAAGGCATTCCGCTCGGCAATATTAGCAGCCAGTTGTTTGCGAACATATATCTCCATGAATTGGATTGGTCCATGAAACAGACCCTCGGAGTTAAGCAATATATTCGCTACTGTGATGACTTTGTGATCATCTCATCAGACAGAGCATATCTCGAAAACCTCATTACACCCATCCGTAATTTTCTAAAAACGGAACTACAACTTGATTTACATCCATCAAAAGTATCGATTCGATCATGGAGACAGGGTGTAGACTTCCTTGGCTATGTCCTACTGCCACACGCCACTGTAGTCCGTACAAAGACACAAAAGAGGATACATTCGAAAGTTAATGTCAACAATTACTCGTCTTACCTTGGGGTATGCTCACATGCAAATGCCTACAGACTCTCGCAAACGATACGTAATGTAGTTTGGGTTGATGATCTGTATGAGCAGAAACGAGAGAGTACAAGTCAGATAACGATGAGATTGCCGCAATGAAATCAATATAACTTAGGT
>JBATSI010000077.1:0-1848 GCA_049293215.1 Saccharimonas sp. (SeqCode)
GGGTGTTGCTTTACAATATACATATGTAAATAGTAAGAAAGCAATACTAAAAGCATTAGATGATGGAAATGGATTTCCAAAGAAAATTAATGTTGAACTTGAAATACCTATTAAACTGTAGAATAAAAAGGGCATTTTTATATGCCCTTTTTTTTTATTTAAAAAATATCTTGACATTTATAATTTTTTATGTTATAGTACTTATATCAAAAGAGGAGGTCGACTATGTATAAAAAATTAATAGTATTAGTAGGGTTACCTGCTAGTGGTAAATCAACTTATGTAAAAAATATAAACCACAGGGACAGTGTAGTTATTTCAAGTGATGCTATAAGAGAGGAATTAAATATATCTTCTCATACAAAAGAAAGTAATGGAATAGTATTTAAAGAAGTGCATGATAGAATTTTTAAATACTTAAATAAAAATTCCAATGTATCTAATATAATTGTAGATGCAACAAATTTATCTAAAAAAGATAGAAATTTTTATGAAAAAATTAGAAAAAATACAAATAAATATAAATGTAAAGTTGAGTATCATTTAATATGGTCTAGTATTTTATCTTGTATAGAAAGAGATAAAAATAGACAAAATCCTGTAGGGGAAACTACAATAAAAAGACTTTGTAGTAAATTTATAGTACCTCCTAAGGATAGTACTATAATTATAAAAAATGATAAAAAAATCTTTTCTTATAAAGATTTACTAGATAAATTTGGAATAGTCTCACATAAGTCAATGTATCATTTAGAATCAATAAATACTCATATACTTATGTGTAATTACAAAGGATTTACATATTTACATGATATAGGAAAATTTTTCACACAAGTACAAAATGGAGGGTTTACAAGTTACCCTAATCATGCTAATGTATCTACATGGGAAATGATAGGATATAGTGAAAATTTATCATATGATGATTTAATTAATGTAGAAAATCATATGACAGATAAACAAAAAGAGATAGATACTTTATCTGAAAAAAGTAAGGAAAATTTACTAATTGATGAAAATTCTAGATTTTCATTTGATATCTATACTACAAAACCTTTGTTAAATTCAAAATATTTCAGATATATAACTAAGTATACTCTTGAAATGTTTTGGTTAGGAGATATATCTAAAACTTATAGAGAATGGGAAAATACTTTTTCTAAAATAGGTTTAGATAAAAATGTTGTATTAAATGAATTATTAGATTCCATAGACTATACATACAAATTAAGAGGTAGTGTATTTGAAAAAATGAGTAATAGATTTTTACAAGACACTAAAGTTTTAGCCTATGGGTTAGGAAAATTTCAAAATATTCAAGAAAAACCTTTCAATGATATCTTTATGGAAGCATGGAGACAAAAGTTTTGTGTTCCAAAAGGTAAAGTTAAGTACTATGAAAAATTTGATGGGTCTTGTATTTACCAATATAAAATAGATGGGGTAGAATATTGGACTACACGAGGTTCAGGACATGAATTATTAGAAGAGTTTAATATTAAGATAGAGAAAGCAAAATTAAATTCAACATTACTAGAAGTACAGGATGGAGATACTATTGTTTATGAGTTGATAGGAAAAGATAATAAAATTGTTGTAGAATATAAAGATGATTTAAAATTAATTCCTATAGCAAAATGTAATGAAATAGGGGTTACAATGTTACAAAAAGAGATAAAAAAACCTAATATGTCTTTAGAAAATATAGAAGGATATATAATTCAAGATGAATCAGGGAGATTATTTAAAATGAAAACCAAATGGTACCTGAATAAACATAAATTTTTTAGTATTAGTGATTCTAAAATAACAGATGCTATAGATAATAATTCTATAGATGATTTAATG
>JBATSI010000078.1:0-2559 GCA_049293215.1 Saccharimonas sp. (SeqCode)
CAAAGGAGCGCTCTTATATTAAGGAGTTTTACAACGTATGCCAACAATTAACCAATTGGTGCGCAAGCCACGTCAAACTGCTGGTAAGAAATCAAAATCTCCAGCACTTGGTCGTATCCAAAACGCACTCAAGGTGCGCTATTACAATCAGGATGCTCCACTCAAGCGTGGGGTGTGCATTAAAGTAACAACAAAGACGCCAAAGAAGCCAAACTCAGCGCTCCGAAAAGTTGCGCGCGTTCGTTTGACGAACGGTCATGAGGTGTGGGCATATATTGGTGGTGAAGGCCACAACCTCCAAGAGCACGCCGTTGTGCTTGTTCGTGGTGGACGTGTTCCAGATCTTCCAGGTGTTCGCTATCATATTGTTCGCGGTGCACTCGACCTTCAGGGAGTTGCTAAACGCAAACAAGGCCGAAGCAAATACGGTGCTAAGAAGGAGGACAAGTAGCCATGCCTCGTAAAGTAACAAAGAAATTACAGCGTACTATTAAGCCAGATCGTAAGTATCAGTCTGTATTGGTGCAACGACTTATCAATAAGTCGATGCTTGATGGAAAGAAACTTGTCTCTGAGCGCGCTGTCTATGGTGCACTCGAGCAAGCGGCAAAAACACTGAAAAGCGAAGATCCTCTTGAAGTATTTGAGAAATGTATCAAGAATATTAGCCCAAGCTTCGAGGTGAAATCTCGTCGCGTCGGTGGTGCTAACTATCAGATCCCATTCCCAATTCAAGGACACCGCCAGCAGCACTTTGCCTTTATGTGGCTTGTGCAGGCAGCTCGTAGTAAGGGTGGCATGCCATACAGCAAGCGTCTTGCGACGGAGATTGTCGATGCATGTAATGAAACAGGCATTGCCTTCAAGAAGAAGGAAGATACGCACAAAATGGCTGAAGCAAACCGCGCTTTTGCGCACTTTGCTCGCGGCTAATTGTCGTTTGTCTGAACCAAGAAATAAACCGTTTTCTAGCGGTTTATTTCTTATAGACAAAAAGATTTCTATACATAGAGAAATCTGGTATCATAAATATATATGAAAAACGGGATGATCTGGGACTAGTATGGCAAAGTGGGAGCATGTCACTAAGTGTCAAGCTCCGCCTCATTACCCACCTCCTGAAGTCTGTAATATAACAAAACGTGCGCTCAATCATCGAGTATGTATCACAGAACGAATAGAGACACCGCTTGATGAGTTTGGACGTCCCGATATCTTAGAGATGCTTCGTATCATTGCAAGTAATATTGACTCTGAATACGAGTGGCCACATGCGACGAACGTCCATCACCTTGCGCATACACGCCGCTCGTACGAAAATGCGGGCGAGACTCCACTCGCGTATCGCCGTAGTCCGTCACTTATGGTAGATATTCCGGTTCAAACGCATAATGTTATTCACGGGCTTTTTGAGATTCCTCCTATGCCTTCGATGGATGTTATGCGAGAGCACGTCATCGAACAGAAGCGCATTGGTACATTATTTACCCTAGGAAGGGATGCGGTAAAGTTCACTCGTTGGTCTATGGAGATTGAAGATGGCTTACAGCAAGGTCGCTACGATGCCACAAGAGGCGTAGGCAAGGTTGCAAGCTACTATGCACACATGGGGATGTTTCGAGGCATGCAATTTTATGATCGTCTTGATACTTACGATAAGGGTCAGCTTGGACTCATGCCAGATTCTACACTTCTCACAGAGCTTCCGCTCGCTGAAGCAACAAATCAATTGGCGAAGCTTGGAGCGGTGAAGTTTAGAGACCTGCGCCATACCGCGCAAGAGCTTGTTCGTGGGTACGATAGCAGCGATACGGCTGCGTGACCAATATCTTCCCCAATTCCCTTGACATCCCCCCGGGGGGGGGTGATTAAATGTAAGCATGAGCAATACTTCTATACATATACATCGCCATCCACTCTATATCACACAACCACCAACAACAAAAAAACCGTGGCTTCACCATCGTTGAGCTCCTCATTGTCATCCTTGTCATTGCAATTCTGGCAGCAATCAGTATCGTGGCGTATAACGGGGTTCAAAATAGAGCGTATGATACGACAGTACAAAGTGACTTGCGACAGACGTACACGAGGATACAGGAGTATAACATTGTCAATGATACTCCGTTTCGGGTAGTGAGTGGTACACAGACGGGGGCACAAAGAGCCATTATTAATTCTGTTTTTGTGACGACGCGAAGTGCATATGCTACAACAGGCGATACGTTGTTGCTGTGTGGTAGTGATGATACCATTACGGTTGTTGCGCGTAGTAAATCAGGTAATGGATTTTATTATTCTACTACTCTAGGTTTAGGATCGTTTACTAATTGGCCGGGTGATGGGAATGTAAGTCTTTGCCCTGCGGCGGGTGTTCCTACGAATGCGACAAACTATCAGTTTACGTGGATCAAAGGTGGTGGCGGCTGGGAAAGCTGGTTCACTGCTGGAAAATAGCACGTCAGTGAGCCTTGCTTATTCTGTGAATAGACCCTAGTACTTAATGGCATAATATGCTAGAATGGCAAGAAGAGCTATTACTAGTGCTAAAAAACAGGT
>JBATSI010000079.1:0-1544 GCA_049293215.1 Saccharimonas sp. (SeqCode)
CTCTACAGCCTCAATCTGTCGTGTGTATTCTTCCCAACGGGCAGTACCCTCAGATGCAGCCACACCCGCGCTGGGTGCATACGCTTCCTCCGCATCCTTAAGGCTGTAGAGCTTTTGGGTAAGCCCATCCATCCACTCGACAGTTCCGGACGCACCCACCTCATTGAGTTTGGTGGCAAAGTCCTGTGCCGATAGACCGGCTGCGGCCAGTGCTTCACGGTTCTCCGTAAAGATTCGGGTGATCTCTTGGTTGCCGGTGATCTGCTGTGCCACATATGCGGCTGTCGCAGAACCCATTGCCACGATCTGGCCATTCATCTCGGTAGTTGTAGCCACAATTTCATCGCGGAATTGCGCCTGAGCTAGAGATCCCTCTCCCAGTGCACCCGTCATGTCGCCTAGCTTCTGGCTTGCGCCATCTGTAGTCGTCATGAATACTTCGGTAGCTTGTCCCGTGTTAAGGAATGTCTGAGTATCTTGTTGCAGAGCGGCCGATAGTCCACTCCAAGAGACGCCGTAACGCTCTACCTTCTGGGCATCGGACTCAAAAAGCTGTCCGATTTTCTCAATTGCGTAAGATGCAGCCATAAATGCTCCACCCACCAACAGCGCCGGTCCCAATGCACGAGCCGCTGTGCTCAACAACTGCGCACCACGGGCAGCAAATCCTGTGGCCCGTTCATAACCAGCCATAGCATTTCCCGCTGAAACGGCTTGTGTGGCTTGGTTAGCCATGGCCGAAGCATTGGTGCGGGTGGCTGTGGCTACCGCCGACTGCACGGTAACCAATCGCTGTGTACTCCCAGCGATGGTTGACATTCCTGCGGCTGTGGTGCTTGTACTGGTACCTAGGAATTGGTAGGCTGTTGCTGCATTACGAGCGGCAGCTGCATTGGCACCCAACGAGATGGTGCCACTCTGGACCACACCATTAGCCGAGACCAAGGTACGCACCATCTCACGCACAGAGGCGTTGACATTGACGTTGGAGCTTGCCAGCGCTGTTTGTGCTTGCAGCATTGCAAGGTATGTAGCTCTAAGAGCAAGCATTCCTGCGTTGTAAATTGTAAATGCCGCTGCACCCGCCAAAACCATGGTGGAGATGGTGCCGAAGATGTTGGCTCCACCACCCAAACTGTTCAACCAGCTAAGGATATTTCCAATGGCATCCGTTACGTTTTGAAGTTGGTCTACAGCTACGCCCAACAAAGAACTCTTTCCGAGTTCCGAGAAAATAATGGCGACGGAGTTACCCAGTGTTGCAAGCTTTGAAGCTAGGTTATCGGCCACCAGGGCATACGATTCGCCAAGTGCAGTGGCTTCGCTGTAACTTGTAGCCGCAAGATCAAACTGTTCGGCCACAAACGAAGCATTGTTGGCAAGCTGAGACATCGTCGTGATATCCGTCGATGCCTTGATGCCCATTGACCCAAGGACTTCCTGCAAGCGGGAACCCTCGATTTGACCCAGACCCGCAACAAGGTCCTGGAACACTTGGGCTGGAGCTGCCCTCCAGTCCGACACAAACTGCTCAGCACTACGAC
>JBATSI010000080.1:0-15465 GCA_049293215.1 Saccharimonas sp. (SeqCode)
GGGTAGTGAGAGATGCTATGCGAGCGTTCTTTGCGGAACGTTTGCAACGAAGGATCCCGTGTGTCCGCGAGGGTCATAGATACCTTCGCAGACACCCCACTCTTTGGATTTGGATATCAACACCAAACGAAGTCCTCTCTCCTCGTGCACCATTCCTTTCACCAGAGCCGACACTTCAATGTCATTCGAACCTAGGGCTTCTACCCTCATCGTGAACGAAACCGTCTTGGCTGGCACATCATAGATGTGCGAAAAGGCGTCTGTCAGCTCCTCCCACGATGGACCTTTGGTGCACACTGCTTGAAACAGACCCGTGTTGTCCATTGCTACACCTCTCTATCTCCATACGAATGGAGATTGCTGTTGTTTACGAGAATCTCTCGAAAAACCTCCTGCCGTGAAACATTAAGCGTTATTTTAATATAAATGCTATTTTATGTCAATATCACATATGGTGGTAGGGATGTCCAAGAGATATTTCTTGAGCTCGATAGAGTTGTTCTACGAGAATAAGGCGTACAAGCTGATGGGGAAATACTAACCGAGAAAGTGACCAAACGTGCTGCGCGCGTTCATAAAGCTCCTTATTGACACCATATGCGCCACCAATGATCACAACAACGTGCATCGCTCGCTCAATACATGACGTCACAAGCAACGAAACTTCCTCTGAAGAGAGGTTTTTTCCTCGTTCATCAAGCAAAATAACGATGTCATGCGGCTTCAGGTGGGCAAGAATGCGCGCAGACTCTTCCTGACGAGCCCTGATGCCCTCGTAAGTACTATGAGGCAAAAGTATCCATTCTATTTTCCAAGGACCTCTAAGGCGCTCTTGGTAACGTTTTATGCCATCAACAATCCACGGTTCATGCCGTTTCCCTATTGCCACAACACTTATCATAGCGTGTTCATTGCAAGCTTCTTCGCCATCGAAGACAGTGCCTCGTGATCAATCGGCGAAGTAGTATCTTGCGGCCGCTTAAGATCAGCTCCTTGATATATCGGCATAAGGTGCACGTGAACATGTGGTACACCGAAACCTTCTACAACGACGCCAACGCGCGGACAGTCAAGTACTGTTTTTATATGGGTACCAATCTTTTTTACGACACGCCATAAATACTCATAATCGTCATCTCGCAAATCCCATAGGTGATCGACTTGTTTTTTAGGTACCACGAGCACGTGGCCTGGCATTTGCGGGTGGACATCCAAAAATGCAATCACTTTGTCGTCTTCATATATCTTGTAGCAGGGAATTTCTCCCTTAATAATCTTTGTAAATACCGAATCTTCCATACTTCTAGTGTAGCGCATCTTGCGACGGAGCTCGATATAATCGACTGAGCTCTTGCTCAACATCTTTCGCAAGCTGACGATGACCTTCGCTATTTGGGTGAAGTGCCGCATTTCCCGATAGATATACCGTCTGCGGACCGCCTATTGACGTTGGTATATAATGAACCCTATCAGATCCAACTGCTGCAATCGCCCGTTTATTGAGCTCATTTATCTCCGATGATGCCATATCTGCCATTGAAATCATCGCACGCGTCGAACGTGATGCAACGCCAGTAGAGCGAGCGAGGCTTATGCCGATACTATTAACAGGGTTTGGATATTCAACGACAAACACGTTTGCAATGGGTGCTTTTTCGAGGACAGTCTCCAACAGCTGCTC
Organism: Saccharimonas sp. (SeqCode); assembly: GCA_049293215.1. Classification (GTDB taxonomy): domain Bacteria; phylum Patescibacteriota; class Saccharimonadia; order Saccharimonadales; family Saccharimonadaceae; genus Saccharimonas. Next base: position 1,682 of record JBATSI010000080.1, read on the forward strand.
CGTGTCTTGCTGATTCTGAGGATCACGAATTGCTTCACGAACCTCTGTATACGTGAGACTCCCTTCGTCGCAGTCCTTTTCTTGACATTCGGCAAAAATCCCTCGGTTATCAATAACATTTCCATTAATCTGAAGGATAACAACGTCTGTTTTATTGCGCAGTGCGAGCACTTGTGGCGTTCCATTCCATCCTCCATGCAGTACCGCCTCAACCGTTGCACCTGAACAGGCAACATTGCGAAACTCTGCATGAATATCACGTGCGACAATAGCAGGGTAGGCCAGTTCACTTCGATGGCACTGATTTACTCCGTCGATATTTGTCGTTTCTTCGAAGGGAGGGTTACCTTCACCTGAAGGATACGAATCGCCAAGCGCAACGATAAACAAATCGTCAGGCACGCCCAGCGCTGCGGCATATGACAAATGATCACTCGACAGACTCGTCACGCACATACCAATAGCAAGTGATGCCAAAAAGCGCCGCCCAACGTGGCGACGATCTTCTATTGAACTTTTTGATAATTCACGCTCTTTCATAATTTCTGGCGGAGAGGGGGGGATTCGAACCCCCGATACGTTGCCGCATACACGATTTCGAGTCGTGCGCCTTCAACCACTCGGCCACCTCTCCATGTCTAATAACCTTCTTTTCTATTGTACACGAAATACCTCCCATAAAAGAAGCATAAGCGAGTATAATAAAGCCATGAACAAAGGGTTATCCACACAAGAAGCGCAACAACGCCAGGCTCATTACGGCCACAACGTTCTTCACGATACTGCTTCACAACACCGTGCACTGTCAGCGTTTGCCTCGCGGTTCAAGAGCCCCCTTGTTATTATTTTGCTTTGTGCAGCAACACTATCGTTTATATTTGGCGATCACGTAAGCGGTGTTATTATTGTCTGCATTGTTACGCTGAGTATTGGGCTTGATTTTTTCAATTCATACAAGTCAGAAAAGGCTGCTCAGGCTCTGAAGAATCGCGTTCGCGTAACTGTTACGACACTCCGCGATGGCGCGATGCGCAATATTTTCGCAAGCGATCTCGTACCAGGAGATATTGTCTCACTATCAGCCGGGAAAATGGTCCCCGCAGACGGCGAAATAGTAGAAAGTAACGGTCTATTTGCCAACGAATCAGCACTCACTGGTGAATCGTTTCCGCAAAGCAAACCTCGCTCTTCGACAGTATTTATGGGGAGTGGCATCATCAGCGGATCAGGCCTCATGAAAGTTACCGACATTGGCTCAAAAACAAAATTCTCACATATTGCCGCGGCGCTTCAATCAACACGACGGACAACTGAATTTGAGCGAGAAATTAAGTCATTTAGTGTACTCATTGTAAAAATAACAGCATTTCTTGTTATTTTTGTTTTTGGAATCAACCTGCTATTTCAGCGCGGCCCACTTGAGTCTATTCTTTTTAGCTTAGCTCTCGCCGTAGGGCTTACACCCGAACTCCTTCCTCTCATCATTACGCTCAATCTCACAAAAGGGTCACTCAAAATGGCAAAAGCGGGCGTCGTCGTAAAGCAGCTATCTGCCGTGCAAAACTTCGGAAGTATGAACATTCTTTGCACCGACAAAACAGGAACGCTCACTGAAGACAAAATAACACTCGTTAAATATACCGACGGGGAAGGCAATGATTCATCTCAAGCAAAGCTCTATGGCTACCTCGTGAGCTATTTTTCAACTGGCTTTGAAAATCCTCTCGATACCGCCGTTGAGTCACTCAAGCTTTCGGTCAAACCGTATCAAAAGGTTGCTGAGATACCCTTTGATTTCGAACGAAAACGCGAAAGTGTTGCCGTCTACGATAGTAACAAAAAACACTCTATGCTCATCGTTAAGGGTGCGCCAGAAGAGATATTCAAGCTCTGTACGCGGTATAACGACAAACCGCTACGCGATTCAATAAAAACCATTCGACAAACATACGATACTCTCAGCCAAGATGGATTACGTGTTGTTGCTATTGCAACAAAGCCGCTCGGCAAACACTTTCAACTATCCAAGCACGACGAACAAAAACTTGAATTTCTTGGCTTTCTTGCATTCCTTGATCCAGCAAAACAGAGCGTATCGGCAACGCTCAAGCGAATGAACGCACTCGGCATCTCTGTCAAGATTATTACTGGAGACAACCTTCTCGTAACAGAAAAGATTGCGCGAGAAATCAACCTCTCTATCGATGCCGTTCTCACAGGAGATGACATAGAAAAACTCGATGATCGGGCATTAATACAAAAAGCACCACAGACCACTATCTTTGCCCGTGTTAATCCCGAACAAAAGATGCGCATTATTCAGGCACTTCAAGAAAGTGGAGCGACGGTTGGCTATATGGGCGATGGCATCAATGATGCACCAAGTTTGCGTGCCGCGGATATTGGTATTTCGGTCAATAATGCTACAGACATCGCAAAGGATGCCGCCGACTTCATCCTTCTTCATAAAAGCCTCGGCGAGCTTACCGATGGGGTAGTAGAGGGGCGTAAAACGTTTGCCAACACCATGAAATATCTTCGCATGAGCCTTAGTTCAAATTTCGGCAACATGTTTTCTATGGCAGCAGCTTCGCTCTTCCTTCCGTTCCTTCCTATGAAGGCAACTCAAATTCTCCTCAATAATCTTCTGTATGATTGCTCTCAATTTGCCCTTCCACTTGATACTGTCGATGCAGATGAGGTAAAGCATCCCCGTATCATGCATTTACACAACCTCAAACGCTTTATGTGGATGTTTGGAATCCTTAGCTCTCTCTTTGACCTCCTGACTTTCTTTGTTCTTATTGTCATATTCCAGGCAACCGAGCCATTGTTTCAGGTTGGCTGGTTTATCGAGTCTATACTCACACAGATACTCGTTATTTATATCATCCGTACAAAAAAACTACCTCTGAAGAGCCGACCGGCACCGCTTCTTGTTGCTAGTACGCTGAGTGTTATGGGTGTCGCTCTTGTTATCGTCCTAACCCCTATTGGTGGGCTTTTTGGCTTTGCGCTTCTAAGCATTGGGCAGCTCCTTACACTTCTTGCTATTGTCTTAGGGTATCTCTATGCTGCCGAGTTACTGAAGCGACGCTATTATCGATATAGCTAATACCATAGAAAAACCTCACATACTCGTGAGGTTTTTCTATGGTACACCTTATCCAATCGTATTGGAACGATATCCTTACGGAGTTCTATCGTACGTTTGGAATACTCAAGGGGTTATCTCTAGCATAACACACTAAAGTAGCACCGCTACAGTAGTAGAACAGTGAATTATGAAGCTTTCTCCGTATTTGCCACGTAATGATAAATGTCGCCCACCCTAACGAAGAACCCTCCATCTAGCTCGTCATTATCGACTATCGCTATAGTGTCATCCTTTGCATTCGGCGTAATAATATCTTCAAATCTATATCCAGATATACTTCGTAACTCTTCACTATCGTGTACGGGGTCTGGGTAATCGGTCGTTACATGAGTTAGCGTTCTATCACTACCGCTATCGTGGTAAACATCGTATATGCGGTCAGGGGTTATAGGTACTTTGGGAGTGAAACGTCCAACATACTCCATAGTATCGCCCGTGAGTAATGGGTAGGCTTCTACGACTTCTTGCGGTAATGGTACCTCGTTTTGCATAGGATTTAAGACCTCCATAGTTACTATTTTACCATCATATGAAAAGAGGACAGTTTATCGACATATCCAGGTCGTTCGGTCAGTAGAGACCGGAGAGGTGGTCCGCCAGACGCTCGGAGCTTGCCCAGTTGTCGATGACAACCGTGCCCCCTTCGCTGTCGGGGAGACGCCAGTAGACGATGCTCTCGCCGAAGGAACCTCCCTGCGCCTTCACGTGCCCGTGGCCGTAGCCGTCAGGCGTGAAGGAACCGCCGTAGAAGATGTTGATGGTGCCCGCTTCACGGACAACCTTCGCTTCCTTACCATCGAACCAGGCCATTGTATCCTCGTTTCTCTCGAGAGTTTGTGGGATGGCCATCCACAAGACTTGACAAGTCGTCTCTGTCTCGCTGTGTATATTACATTAATGTATCTTTATTATCAATAATACATTCATTCTATAAAACACTTATAGTGCAGTATGTCAGGCACATAGAGACTATAAGGTTAAGATATGAGGTCGGATGGAGATCTATACCCGACAGGACGGCCCACTAATCTGTGCACCACAAGCGGTTACGAGACTAGTGAATAAGTCTAAGGTTCAAAGTTCGCTAAGGTGAACCTACCAAAATAAAAAAGCCAGATCAATCTGACTTCCTCATTTTGGTACACCCGGCGCGATTCGAACGCACGACCTTTGGCTCCGCAAGCCAACGCTCTATCCAGCTGAGCTACGGGTGCAAACTCTGCGTGACATACGTCACACAGACTAAAATATAAGGTACGTCAGTGATAATCACTAGAACTTGCTCATTTTACCACAATATACCACCTTGGTGCAACGATACGCGCTCCTTATAGACGAAGGAGATTGATAAGCTTTTCAAGAAGGTCTGGCTTGCTCTCCTTCATAGGGAGACGTGCAGCAAGCATATCAACGAGCGGTTCACCAACCTCTTCGGGGAAATATGCCGTGACAGGCATAGCAAAACGCTTCCTCGGTACTAGCGTTAACCAATTGCGCTGTTTATACTGTATAACATTAAACGACCGAAAGGCATCATAACTATATAGCCGATCATTAACATGAACGCCCTTATGGCTCACGGTGTAGGATATCATCTCAGGCGCATGACGCGTATAAAGAAAGATTGCAACCGCCATCACAGGGATTAGAAGCGAAAAAGTTATTGACTTAAATACAAAGATCGACAGAGCAAGCAACCCAAGAGCAACAATAATAAAGAGAAGATACCAGCCGATAGGACGTGACTGCTCAATTGACTCATGCGCCTGCCATGCAACTACTGCATCATCTCTCTCTTGGACATCTTCACTATTATGTATAGCGGGCGTTTCGCTCTCTTGTGGCGGGGTGTTTTCTACTGGCGTCACTGTTTGTACTGGAGATTCAGAGATGTTGCTCTGTTCTGTGGGCTGAGGTGCGTCTAGCTCTGTTGCTACAGTCTCTTGAGAATAAACTGGTGCAATAGGGGGCTGAGATCCTTGTTGAACCGGTTGTTGCCAGTCTTGATGTGGTGCGTTGTTTGGTTGCATAGTTTTAGTATAGCATGAGCACTTCCATGAGAGTATAACCACAGACTGTTATAAATAAAATAGCCGAGCTACTGCTCGGATATCTTATTTGGCGGAGGAGGGGAGATTCGAACTCCCGCTACAGGTCTCCCCGTACTAACGATTTAGCAAACCGTCCCCTTCAGCCACTTGGGTACTCCTCCATAATTCGCATTCTTATATTGAAAGAACGCAACGTATGTATATTGCCATACCTTGGTCATTTTATCACAAATAGTAAAGAATGCGCTATACTTATAGGTAGAAAAGGGCATGAATTGACAAAAATGTACTTTTTTGGTATAATAGTAATATAAGGATTTGTATTATGATAAAAAAATTTCTACTATCACTATCAGCTCTCGCTCTTATCGTTGGCGGTTCGCTTGCACTAAGCGGTCCAGTCGAGGCTATAGGGTCTATCACAGAGGGAGCAAATGAAGCAAGAGGGAACGACCAGCCCTCTGATCTGTTTGGAGCAACAGGCGTCTTTACAAAAGTAAGCAATATTTTACTCTTTCTCATTGGGGCAATTGCCGTCATTATGATTATCTTTGGCGGTATTCGATATGTTATCTCTGGCGGTAACGCAACACAAGTTCAAGGTGCAAAAAATACTATCATGTATGCCTTGGTTGGTATTATCGTTGCATTGCTCGCATATGCGGCCGTCAACTTTGTCATTGTTTCATTCGTCCCAAGTAGCGGAACGGGTGGTACAGGTACGAATGGCGCATCCGTCCGATAATCTTTTACAAAAAAATAAACGGCAACAATTGTTGCCGTTTTTTTGTTCACCGTGGCGGAGAGGGCGAGATTCGAACTCGCGGTAGGTTGCCCCACGCCGGTTTTCAAGACCGGTACCATCAACCACTCGGTCACCTCTCCACGCTTTCAAAATTATACCATACTCTACCTGTAGATATCGATAATTTCACAGATATTACTCCTTAAAGGGCTGTCGAGCAACAACCGCCACCCAGATATTCCGCGCGCCAGCAGCTCGAAGCGCCTTTGCCGCATATATAACGGTCGCACCGGTCGTATATATATCGTCAATAATGAGATAGGGGATTGTTGCCGATAGCTGGTGATGACAGGCGAACGCTCGCGCCGCCTGTTGCTGCCGTATGTGACGCGAGGTGCCTCTTTGCGTTTCATTCTTGCAGCGTATAAGATACTGCTCGCAATGAAGCCCTCTAAGCTTTCCGAGTCTTTTCGCCAGAAGAAGACAATGGTCATAGCCTCTCACGCGAACATGGGTCAAGATCGTTGGGATAGGTACAAGCACTGTCTCTACAGGAAGTATTGGCAGCGTTTCATCCAATATTTCAGCAAGCTTCATACAAGAACTTTGTCCTCTATTAAATTTATAATGATCAATCAGAGACTCCAGTGCACCCGATCGTTCGCCCCCGCACCATGCTCTTTTATAGGGGGGATCGCACTGTTTGCAAAGCGCTCCTTCACCTGTTGGCCTATTACACTGCAAACATTTCATAAACGCATCATCTATAATGTTAAATTTACAATACTCACATAAAATATCTCCTATTTCTCCGCAAGAACAACAGTAGTGAGGAGAAATAAGATTTGCAACATATGTTCCTATTGTATTTTTTACGTTTTGACCCATTTGTTTATTGATTATACTGCATATGTTGGCTATAATGTACCTAGACTATTGTCAAATAGAGCCTAGAGAAAGTGGAGGATATCATGGCCCGTAAACAAAATGATGATCTTTTGATCGAAGATGAACTAGCTGCCGCATTCTTGGACAGCGACGACGATGTACTTGCGCAGCCAGCGCCAGCACAAGAAGCACAAGCAGCAGATGACGCTGCATGGGGAAACCCAGAAGAAGACTTTCCTGGACAACTTGCAGTTGACGTCTACGAGACCGATACGCAGCTTTTTGTAAAAGCTCGTACAGCAGGCGTAAACCGCGACGAGCTTGATGTTAGTATCAGCGATGGTATTCTTACTATCAGTGGTACGCTCAGTAGTGGGGATGATTCAATTGCTACTAAGTGGCACATCCAGGAATGCTATTGGGGCGAGTTTAGTCGAACACTAGCTTTGCCTGTACCTGTCAAAGAAGATGGCGTTTCAGCAATCCTCAAAGATGGTGTCCTTACAATTACTTTCGAAAAAGTAAAGCAAGAACAAGCAAAGAAAATTCCTATTCTTTAAGAAGGATAGACAACAAAATAACTCCTGGCATCACCAGGAGTTATTTTATATTACAAACCTCCTATCCTCTATGCTAAGCAAACTAAACACCCTCCCAACTTGAGAGGGTGTTACTATACATACGATAACGTATGTTATTCGGTAGCAGCCAAGTTTGCAATAACAAAGTTCACGACAGCAAATGCAAGGATAGCAATGATTAAACCAACTATCGCATACATGATAGTGTTCTTTGCAGAGGTTACAGCATTTGAGTCACCATTTGAGACAGTGTACTTAATACCACCGACAACAAGCATAATGACTGAAATTGCACCAATAAGGAAAAGAATGACGTTCACTATTGTCCTAAAAATTCCTGTATTTCCATCACAGCCCTCTTTTTCCGTACCAAAGAGACAGCTTACTTGATCAGACCCTTTTGCGGTATTTGCTCCGCCTGAGAGCGTAAGATCATCTGCAGCTGCAGTTGGCGCAACAACTCCAGCAACACCCAATGCAAGCACAGGAACTGCAAGAAGCGAAAGCATAGCTTTTTTAATATTAATTTTCATGTGTTCTTTTCCTTTCTTATGGATTATCTTATCCTATTTATATCAGATATTGAGCAAAATGTTAAGACGTACTTAGCTTAAATTCTTGATAACAAAGTTTACTATTGCATACGACAGTATAGCAATGGCCAATCCAACGACTGCATAAAGAATCGTATTACGCGCAGATGCCACTGAGTTTGAATCCCCGTTTGCAACAACAAAGCGAAAGCCTGCAATGACAATAACAATGACCGCAACGGCACCAAGAATGAAGAGAAGTACGTTTACAATATCTATGATATTTGCACTCAAATCCTCACTACCAGTACCTCCAGCACTCACAACGCCCTTACCAATCTCATCTGCCGGACTTGCAAAAACTGCCGCAGGTAAGACGGCACTACTTAATGCAAAGACACTTAGCGCGGCTACGGTAAATAATTTAACTTTTTTAAACATCTTTTTTCCTTTCTTTACTTAAAATCGTGATGTTACAAACGTGACTATCGCATATGATAAAATCGCAACAACAAGGCCAATTGCAGCATAAAGTATCGTGTTGCGTGCTTTTGCAACAGAGTCTTTGTTACCGTTTGCCGTTACGAAGCGAAATCCAGCAATAATAATAACAATGACCGCAACAGTTCCAAGGATTTGCAGCGCAAGCTTTATGCCATTCGCAACCATTGTCTCAAGATCGTCTGTATTGCTAACGATATCACACGCACCATCCGTATTATTACAGGCATCGCTACCATTGAGTCCGGTATTAATGTCTATTGCACTAACCGGCGAAGCAGCTGCACCAACAAATAGTGTCGTAAGAATACCTATGTATAAAAATATCTTCTTCATGTTATAGCCCCGTTAGTACAGTATTGGTAATAGCAAACGCCAAGATGATAATAACAAGACCAATCACTGCGCCCAATATGGCATTTTTTGCCCGCGCCGCGCTATTTGGATCACCATTTGACGTCACATAAAGATAGCCAGCAATAATAATGACGATGACTGCAACAATACCACTCCATAAATATACAGCGTTAAGGACATTCGTTAATACATTAGAGTCTCCAGAGGTTGCGCCTGTATAACCAATATCACTCGCATTTATTGCAAATGTTCTTATAGTTTGATGAACTAGTTCCATTAGATTACCCCCGCAATTGTATTAACGATCGCTGCGGAGGCAATAGCAATAGCCATACCAATTAACGCATCACGTATCGTGTTCTTCGCATTTTTCATACCTTCGGGACTTCCAGCGCTCGTAATATACGTAAATCCACCTTTGATAACGAAAGCAATTGTTACGTAGGCAACAATTACCAGTGCGGCCTGCAGGAGGTTCAGCGCGATAGTAAGAATATACGCTTGTAAACCACCGGCGTCACTAGGACTCTTCAGGCTAGAACAATTACTCTCTACCTGAAGACCTCTATACCACGCAGGCATACCAAGAAATGAAGAGCTGTCACACGCTGCATACGCTGGCATACCAGGAATAAGTATCGAAACGAACATAGTTACGGCAACAAAATAACCCATTAATCGCTTTTTTATCATTGCAAGATTCCCCCTGGTACAAGAAAGTTAAGGACAAGCCCCATAAGCGCATAGGCAAGGATACCGATTGTCGTATTGATAATAATCGTCTTTGCATTCGACACTTTGCTACTATCACCACTAGCTGTCCCATAGAGGATACCGGCATAAATAAATGCACCTACTGCAGCAACGCCCACTCCTGCCGTCATAATCTGAAGAGCGATTACAAGTACCTTTTGAATGCCGTCACCTGAAGCGCCCTCTCCGTTACATGAAACACCCGGAAGGATTGCGCAGCCAGAACCCGCATCCTCCGCATAGGCTGCACCGCTAAAAGTAAGCGTACTTATTGTTATAAATGATAAAAGCAATAGTATAATATTTTTTTTCATAATAGACTCTGTGTGTTCAGTATAACGGCTACGGTTGGCATCTGTAAAGTCTTTTTGTCGACAAGGGGTGAAATAGTTGACTTTTTCTCTTAAAAATGCTAAAATTTACTTGATATGTGGGATTTCTGGAAAAAATTCTCGCAGGGTAGACACGGCCTGCGAAATATATCCCTAGTGGCTGCACTCGTGTTTGTAGCATCTTTTGTGTACGCAAATATCTTTAGTACTCCCGTCTTTGCCGCTAGCGCAACGCGCAACAATACTACGATTGAATACCAGGGACATACTTTTTCTCCAATTGGCAATGCTAGCTCAGAAACCTCCGCTCGCAACCTTCCCGATGGAACTCATATTTACGAATACGAGCCAAACAGTACGACAAGAGAGGTTATTGCTTTTACAGCAAGCGCCGACCCGCTAACCGCAACATCTGCGACATATCTCACCTTTAGCTATTCTCCACCCAATAGCTATACGCGAACCGGTAATATTACCGACATTAGCGTCGAAGGCACCGGAACTGACGACCCAACAGCAGGGGATGGAACAACTGGTTCAAGCTGTAATGTTTCTTTCGGTATAGGATGGTTTGTCTGTCCCATCAGCAACTTCATTGCTGCTTCAGCAGATAAACTCTACGAACAACTATCTCAGTTTCTTGTCGTCCAGCCACTGCGTTCATCAACCGACACACCGATGTATCGTCTGTGGGTTATCATGCGAGATATCGCCAATATTGCATTTATTATCGTTGCGCTATTGATTATTTACTCACAAATAACTGGCATGGGAATAAACACCTACGGGCTCAAAAAGGCCTTTCCACGACTCGTTGTTGGTATCGTTGTCGTCAATATATCCTATTGGATTTGTGCCCTTGCTGTTGACGTCTCAAATTATCTCGGATTCCAGCTCCAAGGAATGTTCAACAACGTCGCAAGTACTATTGGTGATAAAGATTTTGAGGCACTCAATCAAATAACATGGGCAAACTTAACATCGGCTATCCTTACGGGAGGTGCTGTTACCGCAGGTGTTATTGTCGGTATAAACGCAATTGCTGCAACCACGCTCGCTGGCGCGATTCCATTCCTCATCCCAGCGCTCGTAGGTGTCCTACTTGCTATATTAGTCGCTCTCGTCATTCTTGCCGCACGTCAAGCACTTATTACGGTGCTCGTCATTTTATCTCCTCTTGCACTCCTTGCTTATGTCCTCCCAAGTACAGAAAAATATTTTGAAAAGTGGAAAGATCTCTTCATGACTATGATGTTTATGTTTCCAATTTTTTCCGTTCTCTTTGGCGGTTCACATCTTGCCGGTATGGCTATTCTTGCAAGTGGAAAAGATGCCAACAATATCAATATCATCATCCTTGGTCTCGCAGTCCAAGCAATCCCATTCATTCTTACACCACTTATCGTGAAGTTTAGCGGATCACTCCTCGGAAAAATTGCCGGCATGATAAACAATCCAAAGAAGGGTGTGCTTGATCGCACAAAGAACTGGGCAAAAGAGCGCTCAGATCTTCAGAGGGGTCACATTCTTGCTGGCCACGGGCGAAACAGTGCAATAAACAATTGGTCACGACGTAAGGCTGTGAAAAAGCGAGACATGAAGAATCGTCTCGAGAGCTACAACAAGCGGTTTGAAGCTAACGCCGATGCATCAAAAGACGCGAAAGAGATTGATACATACAACCGTGATACCGATCTCATGCAGCAAGAGACGAAAGCAGCTCTCGACAAGGAGTGGCAAGAAAAGATTCGTACAGATAAGGTTCTTCTTGAAAGATCGATGGAGCTCCGCCTGACACTTGATGACGTCAAACTTGAAACAGGCAAGCTTGATACTATTTACGAAAACGCTCGGGCAGGAAGAGCAACAGGTGGATTATCAGGTCACACTATGCGTCGAATACAAGACACGTCCGAAAGTATCGCCCTCACAAGTATGGCAAAATCTATGGCTGAATATAAACAGCGTAGCAATGAAGCCGAAGTACTCCTCAACGAAGAGCTAAGTAACGGGGCGCGCACTATCGATGGCAAGTCGTTACGTGACTATGCTGGCGGCATCCTTGATACTGATGAAGAGGGAAGAAACAAAGCGCTCGCTTATGCTGTTGCAACGAAGCGTGGTCAGTTTGCTAAATCCGTTCAAGAGGCAACCGAGCTACGAAAGCATTTCAACCCAAGTACAGAACAGCTACAAGATCTTATCACCGGAAAGCAAGAGGTTGTCGTTGGCACCGATTCAAGTGGTCGTACTTATAGCTTTAAGCGTTCAAACGTTTATGCTATGGAAGATGCTATCGAAAATAACGTCACTATCGGAACTGCTCCAATGGTCGACGAAATTATATCAATGTCAGGAAGTGGCCTAGCAGAATACCGCACTTCTATATCAAGTGCTCTCGCGAAGGCTGGACATACCGGAAGAAGTGGCTATCAAGGCGGATCGCTTATTAACGAAATAGCCAAGGGTAATATTCGTAGTCGCGATGATCTCCTTAAGCACGTTCAAGGTGAGATTGCCAAAGGTAAGTTCAACGAGGCTGGTCTTGCTCAATGGCAGGAGGGAGCGCTCAAGACATGGCTTGAGGCGGCGCTTCACGACCCAATGCTTACTGGCGACGACCTTGCGAAACTAGAAAGAAACATTCGCAACCTCGGATTACGCGCAGACAATGCTCTCACCGGAGAGAATACTAAGGATAAGATCAGCGAAAACTCTGAAGCTATCCTTAAAGATATGGTGAAAAAGCTTAAATAACTATAGCTAGGTATAGCGGTGACAGTAATACTACATACACTAAAGTGCTTGACATTTCTCTAAAAAAGAGTATAATATATCATATAGTACAAAAGTACATCATAGCCACTAATCCTAAAGGAGGATTGAAGATTTATGAGAAACGAGAAACTTAACGACAAAGACACGCTACGCCGCCGCGCCCTCAAGGGTACCGCAATGCTCGGCATAGCTGCAAGCGCACTAGGACTTGGTGGATGCTATCAACACGAAGCATCTGCAGAAGCGCCACAATCACAGGATATCGAGACAACCGCACCACAAGAGAGCGGAGCTATTCAATCGGGAGAAGATCTTTCTCAAAGTGGGGAAATCGATATAAAAGAGCCAGTTAAGCCATTCGCTTTAACCTTTGAGGCTGATGGTTCTATCGATAACGAAAAGACCTGTGCAGATTTTTCTTCCTTCATGAATGACTTTAATAGCTTTGCATCAGAGGCTGAAATAAACAAGTTTATGGCAGCAAAAGTCGACTGGGATAATACGCATGAAGATCGAACAACCGACGAATGGTCTAAAGATTTTGCAAAAGAAAAGATAGAGCGGTATGCCCCTGCCTTCTTCGGAGAAGGCTACCAATCCAATCCGGATATTGCAAAGTGGCTAAAATCTACAGAAGAAAGTCTCTATGGTGGCACTATCGGCGTATTCAAGTCTAGCTATAAAGAGGATCCTCGGAACAAAGAGGTTCTTGTGGGCCATTACAACTTTTCGCAATGTACTATTGAAGTAGATCAAACGACAAATAGCTTCTCCCTTTCTACAGATGTTGCATTCACAACAAATGCAGAGAACACAAAGCTCGATACAGTCACCGATAAGAATGGACATTGGACAACAACAGGCACCTACGACGAGAGTGGGAATATTACCGCAAAAACTTTTGATTATTAGTTTCAAAAGTCTGCTTTACCTTTAAACTACCCTCTGTTAAAATAAGGCTTATGTATAGAAAAACACATTTGCCTTATTTTTTTTCTCATATTACAAAGGTTCGTGTCTTTATACTGTCCTCAATACTCGTTTTGTGTATTTCCTTTATTTCTTCGGGTTCTGTCTATGCAGCGCCTGCTTCATTTGCCATAAAATC
>JBATSI010000081.1:0-2986 GCA_049293215.1 Saccharimonas sp. (SeqCode)
CATCAATATAGCTCGCAAGATAGTTTGCCATAGGAAGCACCATTGGCTCGTAGAATTGTTTGAGTAATTCTTCATCTTTGTGCATTTGATAATATTGACTAAAGACAAACACAACAAGTGCCGTTTCGTCTTCTTGAGTAGGCGGTGCTACGGTACCATCACTGTGAAGATACGGATGCCAACTACTACCAACGGCTCCATCGGCACGATATTTGTGCGCGAGATAGCCATTTGCCGTAAGATTACGACGGCAAAAATCAAAGAAACGTTCTGGTTCGTCGCGATATCCCATGCGAATGAGCGGCCATAATACGTACGCTCCATCGCGCGGCCAGCAGTAGGCATACACGTCCCGCCAATAATTGAGCATTGTGGTATCGGTACTTGCAATGACGGCACCTCGTTTATCTATTTGTGATTTAACAATCATAACACTCTTGAGGAAGGTTTCTCTATGAAGGGCATCAATACGTTCAGCGACTTTATTCGCTGGCACGAGCCACTTGCGCCACCAATGCGCCGTCATATCAAGACGAGAATCAATGCCATCATGCTTTATTTGCTGGTGTACACTCAAAGCTTCTCGCGTTGACATACCAGCAGCAATCCAGTAATAAAGCCTTCGAGAGCTGTGCGCAGGAATATCAAGACGAAAGCGAATAATCGAATCGACTCTACCGTGTTCGACATTACTCATAGAAAGCTCACCATCGTCTGCATCGCGGTATACACTTTCGTGGCCCTCGATACCAAAAAGTCCTACGCTATGTTGGTCAAATGGCCGCCCCGTATCGTCCTCGGCTGCTATAATAAAAGCCCGTCGTCCACGATAGTGAAGAATGGCAGGTGTGTCCGGAAGAAACTGCGCGGTATCTGTATTACTTCGAGAATCACCAATAGCAAAAGCCTGATGGAGAAATATGCGAATTTCTCGCTCACTATCTACGGTATTGATAACATGAATATTCCTTAGAAAACTATTTGTCTTTGCGTCGACAGCATCATCAAATTCAAGGATGATACCAAGCTCGTCGTTCTGTGCTACGGTGTGACCAATTAACGCGTGATGAGGATACGACGTTGTTGTCGTCCAAGAGTCATCGTCGAGCCAGCTCAGTCGTCCGTTGATCCATACACCGACACGGTTGCGTAAGTTTTTGCCTGCTGCGTGATTCTCTAGACCCACATAAGGATAATAAAAATCATGGACAAGACCATATGCATTAATACCAACATGGAGTTCGCCGTTACTGAGAACGATACGCCGCGACATTACAGACCTCCATAGCCATAATGTTCCATGACGCGAAAGCGAATATCTCGAAGTGCGTTCATGTAGTAGAGAAAGGCGTCGTATGGCGATTCGTAAGGACTAAAGTAGGCGTGAACATCACCATCGGTAAACCACTTGATACACATATAGTAGGCGTGATCTGATGTGGTAAGTTTGCGCCAGTCAGCAATCAAATTGATATCTTCCGTGCGCATAACGTCGCCCTCTAGCGCGTAGAGACTGCTCATTGCCTCGTGCTGCAAGCTGTTACCGAGCCACGCTGACAAGTCTCGCTCAGAATCTGCCCAGGTAATAGTATGAGGAACATCAATATAGTCTGCTGGCTTGAATGCATCAGCGGCGCCACTCACGGTATAGAAGGTATTTGCAGGGTTGGCGAGCCACTTTTCGACAAACGTTTCAAAGAAGGTAAAGATACCAGTATCTTCCCATTGATGTTCTCCAAATGTTTCGTAATCCATAAATAAATTAATAGTTTCGCCGTCTTCGCCAAGTGCGGTATTGACCCAGTCGGTATATTTCTCGACTTTAAGCGGCCACTCTTTCCAATGGCGATTACTAAAACGGAAGGCAAGGTCATCGCTCAAGCGATAATTCTTAAGGAGGAGGCGAATGTTGTTTGTGTCGACGGGTTGATATACGTAATTAGGGCTGCGCCATCCCAAGATCGGATCCCATCCCTCTGCAAGAATAGTTTTAAATCCTTGTTCATCTGCCCATTTCGCAAGCTCATTGTTGTAGGCAAGCTCAGTATTGCGAAACGCAGTTGTCTCGACACCAAACAAGTCACGAATTTTTTGTCGATGCATCTCAACTTGTCGCTCAAACTCTTTACGAGAGTAGAAAAATGCAAGTGAATGGTAATATGTCTCAGCGACAATTTCAACACGACCTGTTGCAACGAGTTTTTTGAAGCTATCAAGCACATCTGGCGCCCAACGCTCTGCTTGTTCGATAAACGTACCAGTAATACTGAGTGATACTTTAAAATCAGGATGCGTATCAAGGAGCTTTTGTAGCAAACGATTCATTGGGCGGTACGACTTTTCGGCAACTTTGTGTAGTATCTTCTCGTTGTTGCGATCACTATCAGCGTGATCGTCGTAGTAGTTGTGCTTGAGGGCTGTATCGAATACACTGTATTCACGCACTCGCCAGGGCTGGTGGACGTGTAAATACAAGACGATGCCGCGTTTGTTGTCTGTCATGCGTGAGCTCCTGTCTTGACCTTTTTATATATTTTCATACACTGCTTTGCAACATCACTCCACGAAATACGCGCATATTCTTGCTTGATATTGTCTCGCATCGTGCTCTCAAGAGCAGGCGACGTCGCAATGCCAACCAATTGATCCGCCAAGCGGTTGATGTCCCAAAAATCATAACGAAAAATACTGTTTAATACCTCACCAACACCGGATTGTCGACTAATGATGAGAGCCGTTCCGTAGTGTGCGGCCTCGAGTGCAGTTAGTCCAAACGGTTCGCTCACACTGCTCATCACAAAAATATCAGCAATATTGTAAGCATCGCGCCACTGTTTGCCGCGGACGAACCCAGTAAAGAACACTTTGTCGCTGATGCCTAAATCTGCGCTAAGACGTATGAGCTCATTGCGCTGTTCGCCGTCTCCCGCACGAAGAAGCACAAGCTTGTCATACTTTTGGCTAGCCCGTGCGACCGCACGAATTA
>JBATSI010000082.1:0-1736 GCA_049293215.1 Saccharimonas sp. (SeqCode)
GATATTAAATATGTCTCCATATTTTCTTTATTTTTGAAATAAATAAATCTAGATTTACCTCTAGGCTTAACAGAGAGAGATAAAGATTTATCTATTATCTCCCCTGTTAATTTATCTTTTACTCTACTATCTTTATTCATAAACCTACTCCTTAATTCCAATCAAAAGGGTCATCATCATCTTCATCTTCATCATTATCTTCATCATACATATCACTATTAATATGTTTATTTGTAGGTGTAGAAGTATTTTCAACATCTACTGTTTTATTCTCTAAAGAAGAAGAGAAATCTGTCATATCTTCATCATCATTGCTAGGAGTTTCAAATTCATACTCCTCGTTACTTGTATTGTCTATTATTTTTTTTAACTCTAATTTATATTTCTTATCATTTCGTTTATTTTTCAATTCATTTTCTATTTTTTGTCCTACACCTATTATAAAATCATTATCTACAATAGTTTCATATATAGAAGTATCTTCATTTATATGGAACATGTAAAGTTCATATTTAGTATTATTATTTTTATTGATTGATACGTAATTTTTTACTCTCTCTAATATTTTCTTTTTCATATCCTCATTACAACTATCATACAATTTTCTTGTTGTAATATCAAGAGAATTTAAATCAAATTCATTACTTGTTTCCTCTTCTTTAGAAAGTTTATAAGATACCCTTATTAACCCTTTATAAGATTTATTTAATTCCTCAAAATAACCTTCGATAACATCTAACCCTTTAAATAGTCCATCAGAATACTCATCATTAGTTGCTAATAACGGTGTTTTTACTTTTATAAAAACTTTATCACTATATGTGAAATTATAAGGTAAGTAGTAGAATATCTTTCCTACCCCATCTACAAGTTGTAAAGAACTTCTTTCATATGCTAATGTTTCTGTTACCAAGAATAAAGGTTTATTTGTTCCTTTTAATATTTTGATATTTTTTATTTTATATTTTCTAACTATATTTCCATTATAAAATTCATACTCTATTTCACCTTCAACTTCTACATCACTTTTCAAGAGAGAATCTAAATTTTTTGTAATATGCTGTACCCATGCATATGGATAATTAGTTTTAAATTCTTTAGTAGAAGTACCTATACTTCTAGTTTCCCTTACTCTATACTTAGTTTCATCAATTTTTTCACCTTGTTTGAAACTTTTTTTGACATAATTGTTCTTTTCATCTTTGATAAATTGACCATTTGAATCTACTTCTAAAAGAGTTAAATCTCCATTCATCTCATCTATTGAAACATTAATACCATTTAATTTAAAATGAATAGATGTTCTTTCCCAATTTAAATTTTTCTGGCTCTTCATTACATAAAATTTTTCACCACTTTTAGTTGGTCGTAATTCCAATTTACCTATTGCTTTAAAAATTTGTTTTTCTCTTAAAAACATTTTTACTCACTCTCCTCATTAATATCTAGACCAAATTTTTCTAATTTATCCATTATATAAGCCAAATTTAAAGGTTCATATAATTCAAACAAACCTACAGGGGTCCTTAATCTATCTAATTCATCTATCCCTCTAGTTTGAAAACAAAAATCCCCATTTTCATTTTTAGATGTAGAAAGTATATATTGAAAAAATCCTTCAACTTCTACAGTTCTATCCACCATTCCAGATTTAGTTTTCATAATTTTACCACGTGTCTCAGCCTCATTCACATATCCTGTGTGAGACATTACAATAATATTCTTGTCATCTATAC
>JBATSI010000083.1:0-2493 GCA_049293215.1 Saccharimonas sp. (SeqCode)
TCCTCATTGGTGAAAATCATCACCATGAATCAGTTACGCCTATTGGACTTACGGCCGATGAGCGAGAACGTCACATGTACGTTATTGGAGGTACAGGTAATGGCAAGACGACCATGCTGTTCTATCAAATACTACAGGACATCCGTGCCGGTAATGGTGTTGCCGTGCTTGATCCACACGGCGATCTTGCCGAACGAATCCTACAATATATACCAGAAGAGCGACTAGGTGATGTTATCTATCTTAATCCTGACGATCTAGCCCATCCGATAGGCATGAATCTACTTGAGCTATCACCAGATCTTGATGGTGATGACTTGTTGCGCGAAAAGGATTTGATCACTGAGGCAGCTATATCTGTACTTCGTAAGATATTCTCCGAAGACGATTCAGGCGGCCACCGTATTGAATACGTATTACGAAACACCATTCAGACAGCATTGACGCTAGAAAACCCAACGCTATTTACCATCTTTGAACTGCTCAACGACGCAAAGTATCGACGTAAGATTGTGAAGAATCTTGAAGATAAAAACCTGCGTGACTTTTGGAATAATGAGCTAGGAAAAGCTGGTGATATGCAGAAAGTCAAAATGGCAGCTGGTATTACTGCCAAGATTGGACGTTTCTTATTTTCAGCATCAGCAAGGCGTATGATCGAGCAGCCAAAGTCTACTATCAACTTTGAGGATATTCTAGCTGGTCGTAAGATATTAATCTGCAACTTCTCGAAGGGTCTTCTAGGTGAAGATACTTCAGCACTATTCGGTACGACGGTTCTTGCCAAGCTACAAACAGCATCGCTCAGGCGTGCTCGCATCGGCCAAGAGAATCGTACCCCGTATTACCTGTATGTAGACGAGTTTCAGAACTTTGCCACGACAAGCTTCGTACAGATGCTATCAGAGGCAAGGAAATATAAGCTATTCCTTACAATGGCCGAACAGTCCACCTCACAACAAGATGAACAGCGATTGGTTGATATTATTCTTGCGAATGTCGGCACGGTGGTATGCTTCAGGTCAGGTAGCCCATCGGATGAACGATTAGTCTTACCGCTATTTATGCCGTTTATTCAACAGGGAGAGATAGCCAACTTGCCGTCGTACTCATACTACGTCCGCATATCCGCCGTCACCGCACAAGAGCCGATGTCTGGTATGACGGTAGTTGTCGAAGAGCAGGGAGATGAATCAATCGCTAAGCGTGTTATTGAATCATCGCGGAAGCTATACGCTAAGAAAGCTGAAGTTACCGAGGCTCCTAAAGAAAAGACTCAAGCAGCGGTAGCACCGATAATCTCAAAGAAACAGCCTAAACCCAAGAAGAAGCCTAGTAAAAAAGCCGATGACGAGCTTGCGACGATGAAGTCAATCTAATCTCTATTTAGCTTGCTTACTGTTCTTTAGATAGTCACGCATTACAGCAAACACCATGAGTCGTTTCCGAGCGCCAGCACCACGGGGCTTTACGATAATCGCATATAGAGCCAATACAGTGAAAGCTATGAGTGTGCCGCCAATATAGTAGTACCAATTAGACCAAAACAAGATTGCTGGCAATAGCGTGATGGGCAGAACGCGAACCAGTATTACATGCACCAGGGTGTCATAGTACCTTCTAAATCTCTTGTATGCCGAAGGGCGAGCTGCTTGATGTACGCGCAGATAGTCGGCATAGTCCTTTACGGCAATTGTTTCGGTGTACTTCAGATGCTCGTAGACTGACTCTTGTTCTGTATTGTCGTACAGCCCATAGAAACTCTCCTTTGATCTAAAGAATGCGTAGTGGATCACAACAAGAATCCAGTCGATGGCCTGTGACAAATGTAGGTAGACAAGACCGAATGTAAGTCCGGCACCTAAAGCTAGATATTCCATACTATCTATCATATCATTTGCACCATTTTTCCAGTCTTATGAAGTGTAGCATCTCTCGTACCGATGAGGCGTCATCTATGCGACGCATCAGCTCACAACTATCGTTTTGAGACAGGATATTCAAGCTACCTTCGTAGAGTATGTCATCGATAATAGCGATCTTTCTGTGGTGACCATTTGTAAATAACACCCTCACGCCCAGATCCTGTAGCATTTCGACAACTGCAGCCACTTGATCTTGGTATTGTGAATCATGCTCCTCAATCGGTTTTGTATTCACTATAACCTCGACTCTGCGCTTTTTGAGCTTTGATATGGTAGTGAACAGGGACGTAGAGCGACGTTGAGTAATAAACGGGCTTTCTATAACTACGCGGCGTTTTGCACTCCGAAGATCTTTATAAAACCTGTCATAAAATGTAGACTGGTCATAAAGAGAGGATGAAGTTAACCTAAACATCTCCGCCTCCTAAAATAGCGTTTTCGCTAACAGAGTAAAAAGTTCTATCTTCATCCATGTACCCCTGCCATAATGGATAAAGCGCGTTTTCGGCGCTTTTTTCGTTATTTTGACTACTGTTATTTTCGCTATTTGTAAAAGTTCTATCGTTTG
>JBATSI010000084.1:0-7972 GCA_049293215.1 Saccharimonas sp. (SeqCode)
GCAAAGTCGGATGCGGGCGAACTTGAGCAACTGAACACATGGCTCAGCAGCTACAAATTTGACGAGCTCTTCACACCAGGACAGGGCTTTGGTAGCTTCCTAGGCGATATACTACCAGAAGATAACAACAAACGCATGGGTATGAGCAAATATGCCCGCGGCGGTAATGAGGTATACAAACCACTTGTCCTACCAAAGGTTGAAGAGTTTAGCGAGGACGCAACACTTCCTGGCACTATGGGAAGCAGTAGTATGCGACGAACCGGGCTCTACCTACGTGAAGTATTCCACCTAAATGCAGACAACAAAAACTTCCGATTGATGAGCCCTGACGAAACCTACTCAAACAAACTCGATGAAATTTTCAAGGAAGTTAGTCGCTCGTGGCAATGGCCAATTATGAGCTGGGACAAAGACCTCTCGCAAGATGGACGAGTCATGGAAATGCTTTCTGAGCACAATATGCAAGGACTTATGCAAGGATATGTCCTCACAGGACGTCATGCAATGTTTGCAAGCTACGAGGCATTTCTTCAAATCGTCAGCAGTATGGTAGATCAATATGCAAAGTTTCTGACGCAGAGTCGCGGCGTTGAATGGCGTGGCACTATTCCAAGTATCAACTACATCCTTACTAGTAGTGGTTGGCGACAAGATCATAATGGATTTAGCCATCAGAACCCTGGGTTTATTGATGATATCTTGCGGCGTCAGAGCAACTTCTGTACCGTTTACTTCCCAGCAGATGGCAATAGTACACTCGTTGCACTTGAAAAAATGCTCTCAAGTGTTCGCCAGATTAATGCCCTTGTAGCCGGCAAAACTGTCGAACCTCGCTGGTTGACGCCAACACTGGCGAGGAAACAACTTGACGCCGGTCTCATGGTCTGGGACTTTGCAAGCGACGAAGATCCTGACCTTATCATGGCAGCTGCGGGTGACTACCCTACAAAAGAAACCATGGCGGCCATTGATATCATCAAACAAGAATGCCCACAGGCGCGAATTCGCTGCATCAATGTATCAAGCCTTACAACGACAGGTTTTGGAACACTCAACAATGTAGTATCTCAGTCGACGTTTGACGATATATTCACCGACGACAAGCCCGTTGTCTTCAACTTCCATGGTTATCCTCAGACTATTAAATCAATCCTCTTTAACTATGCGGTCGATTCTAGCCGATTTGATATTCGCGGATATAAAGAAATTGGAAGCACCACGACGCCATTCGATATGCACGTACGCAACGAAACGAGTCGCTTCCATCTTGCGATGGCTGCCTTTGACAAACTAGGACGGGACGGTGTTATTCCATTCGAGGAAGCTCAGCATCTTCTTGTAAAGTATCAGGCAAAAATTGACGCAAATACAGCGTATATCAAACAATACGGCATCGACATCCCAGAACTTGACGCATGGGTATGGCCAGCTGCACGCGGTCTTGCTCGCACAGAAGAGGAAGAATGGCACGGACAAACAAACTAAGTAGCCAGCTACAAGGTGGAAAATGTCATTAATTCTTGTAGCAAATCCAGGAAGCGCAAGTCGCAAATATGCGCTATTTGATGGCGCTAATCAACGTATTGCGAGCCTCCACTTTGAGATTGTAGAACAGGAGATACGTTGCACGCTGACCGATAGAGATGGTACATCGCAGGTCTTAGCAATGGACTTTCATGAGATAGGCGAGTCGGCAAGTCATGTCCAGGAAATCTTGCGCGTGTATAGACTCATAGAAGATCACGAGATCATTGACGCTATAGGTATTCGTATTGTCGCTCCCAGTAAATACTTTTTGCAGCATCGAATCGTGACCGATGAAACAATCAATAAACTCAAGGAGCTGAGCCAAATCACCCCTCTTCATATAGCAGCTGCACTATATGAACTTGAGTTTCTCAAAAAACACTTCCCGTCAGCAACTATCGCTGCAGTATCAGACAGTGCATTTCATATCACAAAGCCAAGCTATGCGTGGAATTACGGAATAGACATTCATGATGCAGACACGTACGACATCAAACGATTTGGCTTTCATGGGCTATCTGTCGAAGGAAGCCTTGATGCACTACGTAATGCTCAGAAAATGACACCAAAGATTATTGTATGCCATCTCGGAAGCGGCTCGTCGGTTACCGCAGTATTCAATGGAAAGAGTATCGATACAACAATGGGCTTTACTCCTCTCGAGGGAATTATCATGGCAACGCGTAGTGGAACTATCGACGCAAGTGCTGTGCACGTCCTCCAAGCACGAACAGGCATGGATGATGCAGCGGTAGAAAAATACCTCTACACCAAGGGTGGACTCCTTGGGCTTGGTGGCAGCAACGACATACGCAAGCTTATTGAGCGTGAAAATCGAGGCGATCATCTTGCACATCTTGCACTTTCAACGCTCGTTCATAGCATCCACAAGGCTATTGGTCAAATGCTCGTGACTCTTGATGGCGCCGACATGCTCGTTTTTACAGGTACGGTCGGAGAGCGTTCTGCTATTCTACGAAAACGTATTGTATCCCATCTTCAGTTTACCGATTTTATTCTTGACGGTAGTGCAAACGAAAACTGCCTCAATCCAACCGAGCTTACCATTGTTAGTCAAAAAGCAAAAAGCAAACCCATCATTGTCATTCCCGCAAACGAAGGTCTTCAAATCGCTAAGGCCGTGCGCACATTGGTGGGTAAATAAGTTTTGACTATTTGTTAAAGTCAGATAAGATAGATAGAATGAAACAACCTTATTATGAAACACTGACCTTAGACAAAATCGTTGGCGGTGGGCAATCTCTGGGGACACTCGACGATGGACGAAAGGCCTTTGTTTGGGGTGGCCTCCCTGGCGAGAACGTGACAATACGCATAACGAAGAAAAAATCTCACTTCGTTGAAGGAATCGTAAGCGATATATTGACAAAAAGTTCCCGGCGAGTCGCGCCTCATGATACAACCAGCTATCTTAGCACAAGTCCTTGGCAAATTATGTCTTTTGACGACGAAAATCATTACAAAGCAGCCCTCATCGAAGAGGCGTTTGAGCTTCATGATATTGTGCTCCCTAAGGCTATCGAAGTATTTACCGATAGCGTAGAATACGGCTATCGCAATAAAGTAGAGTTTAGCTGGTTTGGTAGTCTATCACCAAAACAGACAGAGCACCTTGATCTTGCCTTTTTTCAACGTGGTAGTAAAGGGAAAATTCCCGTCGATGGAACAAGTCTCGCCCACGAGTCCATTAACCGTCTGGCGCGCAGTATTCGAGACCTTCTGCAATCTCATGGCGTCACAGCACGACAGCTCAAAACATTGCTCATTCGCTGCAATCAAGCAGGGGAGTGTGTTTGGCAATTATACGTAAAAGATGAATCATTTGGTGCTATATCCAAAAAAGATGCACTGCAGCTTCCAGCAAAAGGCGGAGAGATAATCTACAGCGATCCAAGAAGTCCCGCTAGTCGTATTACAAAGCGCCTCGCATCATATGGAGAGATAGTTCTCGTCGACACCATCCTTGGTGTCCCATTCCATTACGCAACAGAAGGCTTTTTTCAGATTAATATACCGGTTTATGAGCAAGCGTTGCGTGATATGGAGCGCTACATCGACCCAAGCCGTCCCGTTGTTGATCTTTATTCCGGTGTTGGCACTATTGGACTAACCATAGGTGGCCCGTCACCAGAGCTAGTCGAGATCAACGCCGACGCCGTGCGTGAGATGAAGCGAAATATCCATGCGTTACGGCCACATGCCAAAGCAATCCTCGCGCCAAGTGAACAAGCACTTGAAACTATCACGAGCGACAAAACTATTATCATTGATCCACCACGCGCAGGTCTTCATCATGATGTTATCGAAAAATTACTTGAGGTAAAACCAACGCGAATTATCTATCTTAGTTGCAATCCCGTCACACAAGCGCGTGATACCGCGCTATTGGCGGCACAATACGGCATCAACACGCATCGTGGATACAATTTTTTTCCAAGAACACCGCATATTGAACATCTCATTGTCCTTGATCTGAAAAAGTAGACTCATACTACACGTACTATTTCTTTTGGCGCCGAGAAAATTGCGTTCCCGCATACTTTGCTAGCTGCCATTGCAAAAGCGCCGCAAGTCCAACAATACCAATTGATGGCCACAGTATAATAAAATCAGGCCGTGTGAAATCAAAGAAATCGCGAAGTGGACCAACGCCAAAACTTAGCAATACAACAGTTGCTACCGACAGGAGGTAAAGCAATCGAGCAAGTTTTGCCTTCTTGTCGAGTACCACACCCAACATCGGACCAACCAGAAATACAAGATAGACGCCAAAAAATGTCGCAATAATTACTGTCATAGTCGACACCAATTCTGGGCTTGTAGGATATGCCTGACGCATTAGCCAATACATAAGCGCTGTCGTAAAGCCCGTTACAAGTGCAATTGGCGCAACGCCCCCTAAAGTATCGTGCCAAAAGTGTCGAGGATTAATACGATGACGTGGACGAGGCGGGAAGAGCGTCCACATAATCGTTGGCATCGTGACAAGAAATACATTCATGAACGTAATATGACGTGGTGCAAATGGATACACCACACCAAGTAGTAATGTTGCGCCAAGCAAAACAACACCATAGATTATTTTGTGAAAGAATAACGTTGCAATCACTTCAATCGCTTGCATGATTCGATTGCCTAGACGCATCCCCACGGGAAGGGAAGTAAATGAATTGTTCAGTAGAACGATGTCCGCAACCCTTCGCGACGCAGGCGCACCAGCATACATTGCCACACCAAGATCTGCCTTTTTTAAGGCAAGCGCATCATTGACGCCATCACCCACCATACCCGTAAAGTTCCCTGTACTTTTGAAGTGTGCAATTAGCCGCTCCTTCTGTTCGGGCAATACCCTCGCAAAAATCGTGTGAGTATCGGCAGCCTTGCCAAAAGCAATATCATCAAGTTTTTCAAGCTCCGCTCCTGTCATTGCACTATCAGGATGAGCAATCCCAGCCGATCGCGCAATATACCGGACTGTTTGAGGGTTATCTCCACTTATCACGCGGATTGCAACTCCTTGTCCCTGCAAGAACTTCACAGTGTCCTTTACACCACTACGCAAACTATTGCGTAAAATCACTGCACCAACAGGCTGTCCAGTTCCTTTTTGCAACTTTTTAATTGATCCACTAGCATTGTCAAAACAAGCGACGAGCAACACGCGCAACCCTTGGTTTGTCCATTCGTCTATTTGACGTTGTTGTTTTCCGCTCAGCGGAGCATATTTTGCAACAAACTCTGGCGCACCCATAATTGCTATGCTTTTTTTATTGTTTTTTGCAATTTGAATGCCCGCAAATTTTCTGACAGACGAGAACGCCAAAATGTCAACCACAGATGCTTTTTGCGGTTTTTCTGATGCCAATATAGCTTGTCCTGTCATGTTTCCGCCACTTGTCTCTTTTGCAATCAGTGCCGCAAGCGGTCCTATCGATGACTTTTCGTCAAACGCCACGCACTTTTCGAGCGTCACTTCATCACTTGTTAAGGTACCCGTCTTGTCCACGCAAAGCACGCCCAGAAGCGCCATCGCTTCAATCGCCGACAGCTTCTGAGGCAACACTTCAGCCTGGGTTAATCGTAACGATCCAAAAGCAAGTAGCAGGGAACTGGCAAGAAGAAGCCCTTCTGGCACGACTGTTATTGCCGAAGCGGTGATCGTACGAAGAATACTTACAGCATCTTGACCCGAGAAGTAATATGCGACGAATATTACAGCAGCCAATACAACAGCCATGTACGTCAGGAAGGTAATAGCCTGTTGAATGGATCGCTGTAATGGTGTTTGCTGTGCGGAATAACGTTTTAGTGTTGCACTAATCGATCCGGCTTTCGTGTCATTTCCAACAGCAGTAATACGAACGTCAGCCGTTCCCGCATTGACAACTGTCGCCGCATAGACTATGTCATCATTCTTTTTATCAATGGCAGCCGATTCACCCGTCAATAGGCTCTCGTTTACCTCAAGGCCTTTGGAGCTCAGTATTGTACCATCGGCAGGTATTTCGTCACCTGCTTGTAGCTCTATCGTATCTCCGACATGAAGGCTGTCAAAGGCGACCTCAATGACGGCTCCGTCTTTCAGCAGTCGCGCTTTTGGAGCACTCATAAGTTCAAGTTTTTTGAGGATTCTTTTGGCGCGCACTTCTTGGACGATTCCTATACAGGAGTTGACAACAATTACCACAGAGATAAACCATGCATCACGATACTGGCGAACATACAAAAGAGCTCCCGCCAATAAAAAAATTGCTATAACAATCGGCGAAAAGAGGTTCCGTCGAATAATGTCAAAATAATCCCGCATTAGCTTGTACGAATCCTTCGATAAGCAAACTTTGCTGCAACACGCCAGCCACTCCGCGCATCACTATCCGCTTGATATATGTGGCCGTCTTTTACCTCACTTACCAACGCAAGTGCTGGGCTATACGGCGCAAGTGTGCGATAAAAAATAATATCTTTATCATTGACTGCCTGTCTTCCTGGAAAAACCTCAGAAAACTTCCGTCGACCAAAATCATCAAAATATCGCGGCTGTCCCTTTGGTGGATAAAAGAGCTCTGGGCGCACACCAATTCGTGAGGTAAGTTTTTTGACATCACTCAGCAGAAGGCGAGATGGACCATGGATATAGCAGTAAAGCTGTTTCTTTTTCGTCAAAAACACTGTTGCTTGTGCCGCCTTACTCGCATCAATGTTTCTTGCGATAACTTTATCAATCTCAAGATCAACATGAAATTGCGACTTGAGAAGCTTTTCTAGATCAAAATCATCAAAGATATCACGTGTCATACTTATCTATATTATCCTATAACATACGAAAAATCGCAAGAGAAGCAGTGGTATATAATAGAGACATGACGACATTCACAACGCGCTACAAAAAACTAAACACAAAGCAGCGAGAGGCCGTAGATATGATCGACGGACCACTTCTTGTCATCGCTGGGCCGGGCACAGGAAAAACCGAGCTTTTAAGTATGCGCGCTGCCAATATCTTACGCAAAACAGACACACTTCCTGAAAGTATTCTTTGTCTCACTTTTACCGAGAGCGGTGCCGATGCCATGCGCGAGCGACTCGCAACGATTATTGGGCCAGAGGCATATAAGGTGGCAATCCATACCTTTCATAGTTTTGGCTCAGAGGTTATCAATCAGAATCGTGCATACTTTTATCAGGGAGCAGAGTTTTCACCCACCGACGAGCTTGGAAGCTATGCTATTATTCGTAGCATCCTCGATGAGCTCGATTACACAAACCCTCTCGCAAGCAAGAAAAATGGTGAATATACCTATCTTTACGACATCAGTCGGAGTATCAGCGAGTTGAAGCAGGCAGGTCTCAGTAGTGATGAACTTTTACAAATTATCAACGCCAACGAGACTTTGCTCGATGCCGTCGAAAAACCTCTTGCCGAAATCTTCAGTCATCGCATGTCGACGAGTATGGTGGAGCAGCTTTCACCTATTGCACAACAAGCCGCTCAAGCGAGTACTCCCATACTTCCACCCACGATTACGCCACTATCAGATAGTTTTGCGCTTAGTCTCGCACGAGCAATCGACGAGACACAGGCACTTGGCAAAACAACACCGCTGACAGCTTGGCGCAAGTCATGGCTCGAACAAGACGATACAGGTAACTACGTATTTAAAGACCGCAAACGTTTCATTAAACTACGAGCACTTAGTCATGTCTATTTCTCATACCTCACCCGCATGGAGCAAGCAAGCCTCTATGATTACGCTGACATGATTCTCGATGTCATTCATGGCATGGAGACTCAGTCCGAACTGAAATTCAATCTTCAGGAAAAATACCAGTACATCATGGTTGACGAATTTCAGGACACCAACCTTGCACAACTTCGTGTATTGTTTGGGCTTACCGACAATCCCGTCAACGAAGGTCGACC
>JBATSI010000085.1:0-1602 GCA_049293215.1 Saccharimonas sp. (SeqCode)
CATTTCTATTCTCCTTATATTATTTTATAATGATTCCTAAACTTAAGTAAACCATCTCTTTAATTTTATCAGGTTTTTTGTAAATTGCGTTAACATATAAATCACTAAATGCATAACTATATATTAAACTACCTGTAGCTTTGTCATTGCCTTTATCTATATATTTTCTAATAACATTGATAGTTACGTTACGTTTAGAATACTCTATATTAAATAAAGATACATTTAATTTAAGAACACCTAATAAAGAATTCAATGTATCAACATATTCTCTAGTAATATTATATAATCTATCCATGTATACTTTATCTAATTCTACTTTAAGATCTGTTCTGTTAGTTCTAGCTGTAGATTTAATTTCTGTTTTATTCTTGTAAACTATTATTGACTTAGTTAAAATAATTTTATTATTCTCGTCCATCATTATTAGTTCTACTTTTCTATTACCCACTATTACTTTATAATTACCATTTAATTCAGTAAGTAATTTTTTAATTTCTTGTTGTATCTTATTATACGATGTAAATACTTTTGTACGGTCATTTACTATAGCATACTTTGTAGCTAAGTTTTGATACTTCTTATAATTACTATATGATTTACTAACCTCTTCTACAATGAGGTTTCTTTTAGCTCTAGTTAATTTAGTTATTTTGCGCATACAACCACCCCTTTTCTGTCAATGTTTGGTATTTTATATTTCTGATTCTTCTTCTTTTTTGTAATAACTCCATAGCTTTAGGTGATGATTGATTCTATATAACTCAGCTTCAGGATCTACTTTGTAGTCTAGTATTAATTCTCCGTCAATTGCTCTACATAATGCTAAAACATCTTCTTCTCTAGGTAAGTGTAATCCACTAATATCTATTATCATATCATATCTTATAGTCTTATCTTCTTCCATAGGATAGTAATATTTAATAAATCTAGTTCGATCCGCTAGTAAATAAGTTATATCAAATGGTGGTTTACCATTTTCTTTGTAGTTTAATCTATACTCTATTAAATCTTTATACGGGTTCTCTTTATTTAAATCTTCGAATATTTTAGATAAAGCTTCTCCTAAGATAGTTTCAAAGTTCTTAATATTATAGCTTTCTCTATTTAATCCATTCTTAAATGAATGTGTTAATTTAATTCCTTTATTTATTCTCATTCACATCTTCTCTCTTTCTTTTATATTTAAATGCTAACTTCTTAAATAAGTCAAGCTCCTTTTCTATTGATTTTCTATTTATATTAGGTGACGTAACAAACTCCATTGAAGAGGCCCCTAATAATACTTTAACTAGTGATTCTAATCTTACGATCATTAACATATCGTCTGAGTAACTATTATTCATAGTATTCTTTCCATTATCAAATGTAACCGTTGAGCTATCATTCTCTTTTATTATATTTACATGTAAGTAGAATATCTCAAATGAGTCTTCAGACTCTCTCATATTGGCAGTCATATCTTTATCCATTATTATATTGATATCATAACAAAAATCATTATTATCATTTAACGCTAACTCAGCTAAATTTTCAAAGAATTTCTTTAACTTATAAACTCTTTTAGTTATTTCCTCTTCATTGTAAGTTATACCTTTGAAG
>JBATSI010000086.1:0-1847 GCA_049293215.1 Saccharimonas sp. (SeqCode)
AATTTCTACTAAACCAAAATGGAGCTGTTTAACTTCCAGCTCCACTACTTAACGCACCAAACTAGAACCTAGGAGCTAGTACTCCTCGGCTAACATAATGGTGAGAACTCGCTGACAATCCGGATCTAGCGGATCGCACCAGTTTTTCAAATTCTCATCGTAATAATCTATTTTCCAAAACACCTTCTCGCCAGCTACGACAAGTGAGCCAAAATCATGCTCACCGTACGGATCGTTATCTTCCGTAAACGCTGCATAGTCCCTAACGCCAACAAATACTTCGTTGGCGGCGGATCCCATCGCCACGATTCCTTTCGTGACGGTACAACCTTGCATACTACGACGGTGTGCGTCGTTTAGCGCAGCTATCTTTGCTGACGTTTCGTTTTGTATTACTTCTGTGGTCATATAACCCTCCTTGCTTAACGAGAGGGCTTTCTCCCTCTCTGTCTGATAGGGCTCGGGATGACACCAAAGCTGTCATAGGTGGAGATTCCTCTTAAGATATTCAATTAAAAGAAAAAAGATTCATATCTTAGGGTGCGAATACGACCTTGATAGTTTTGGTTCACCCGTATACTGAAGAGACAGAGGGAGGAAGACTCTTACACAACTCCACCTAGTTCCGTACAACATAACAATAAAGGCAGTTTACCGTCATGCCTAGGACGTTTCGGAGCTACTCTTGATTCGCTCTGGCGATTTCATGCCAGTTTACTCTGCCGAGTGAGGTGGAGAGTAAGTCGGTCGTCATACTCGCTTCATCTACGTCGATGATCCAGTGTATATACTGTTCGAGCTCTTCGGCTTGCTCCTCGCTATCGAAGTTTTGATGATAGCTTGAAGCTCCTCGTAGTAGCACTCGTCGTTTGTGAGCCACAGGTTCACTAACCATGTTTCTCGATTCATCCATCCGTTATACCCGATGGTTTCGGTTTGTGATTCTAGAGCTACGCTAGTCATGTCTTTCCTCCTTTACTTTATGTAACGGAGTTAAAGCACGGAGTCGCATGGCAAAGGTGTCACAGGTGAAGATTCCGCTTGAAAATAGCCATTAAAAGATAAGAATATTTTCAGGAGCGAATACTACCTTGACGCCTTTGCTCGACTCGTATAATAGATTAGTACGTGAAGTAAGGAGTTTCATTTAACCGTCTGCTACAATACAGCTAGAAGATTCGTGTTTGGCTCGACTGCGAGAAAACAGGAGTCTTCTTTTCACTTTCTTTTGCGCTTACTAGGCCGTTTTTTGCGTTTCGTACGCTTTTTATCGGTCTTTGACTTAGTGATTGGATAGCTGAGGCGCTTTTTTCGCCTCTCTGCAAGCTCAAGTATATGATCCATCTCATCATTCTGTTCCCACTTATCGTTGAGGTACTGAATTCCGGATATTAGCCTCTCGCCATTGATGTTAGCGCCTAATGAGACCCAGCGATCCTGTTTATGAAGATACTTGTTTTTACTCGCAAGAATATTCATCGTACTCGCCATGCGATCTTCGTCTTTAGCAACAACGAAAGTAAAGCCACCATAGTCGTCATCTATCGAGGCGCTGAAATCATTCTGCTCTTTGATTCCACTAAGCACGCTATCGACCGCTCGTTGAATTAGCCTCATAAATTCATTAATTGTGTCCTCGGATAAACCTGATAGAAACAGAATGACGTCCGTAATACGAGGCTCTTCGATTGTTTTGAGCTCACTAATTATTTGACGGTATAAATCATTATCAAGCTGCATCCGTAGCTTATCTTTTTCTTTAGGCTTATCTGCATAGCCCGCGCGGTGCATTATATCGGCATCTACCAGCTGACCGTAGGATGAATCGAGGTACATTCTATATGCTT
>JBATSI010000087.1:0-2307 GCA_049293215.1 Saccharimonas sp. (SeqCode)
AACACCTTGTGCCACGGGTCGCCATGATATTCGTCCTGATGAATACCTCAATATTCCTGATCGATGGTATTATCGCACTCTCGAATGCGTTAATAAAGGCAGTAGGCTTAATCTCTGGATCGTCATCTGTCTGGGACACCTTGATGAAAGTAGTCGAACAGACATCTGGTCTAGGTATTGCCGCACTGCTGATTATGGTAGGTTTTGTCATTTGCTCGATTGTACTGCTGGTCTACTATGTCATGCGTCTTGTTACGCTCTACATAGGAGCGGTACTCGCGCCAATCGTGAGTCTTCTCTGGCTAATCCCTGGCTTCCGTGACTTTACAGAGACAGCATTCAAAACATACCTTACGACCATCTTCGTGCTGTTCGTCCACGTCGTCATACTGCAGCTATCTGCCTCGCTGTTCACTGGCATGGCGACAGCGTCAGGCGACAACGCCGTACCAGACACTCTTATGGCGATGGTGACGGGCATTGCAACTATCCTGATGCTCCTAAAAGCTCAGAGTGTCATGATGCAGTTTAGCTACGTAAGTATGGGCGCACGCAATATGAGAAAGCTCGGGGGCCAGTTTGTAAACGGCGTAAGCTATCTGAGCGGTAAAACAAGAGCGGCCGCAAGCACCATTAGCTCAAAGACCGATACGGCTAAAAAGAGCCGCATGATCCGTAATGTTGAGTCACGAGCCGTCAGTACAGGTAAGACTCAAACGGTTCGCTACCAAAACAAGAAAGGTACGGCAGAGATCGCACATACCGCCACGCCAACTAAACCTAGGCCGTCTACGCGAACCGGCGCAACCTATGAAGCTCCGACCGTTAAAGTGACTCGTGTACCAGCTTCTTCGACCACGCCAAGGAATAACAGTAAGGATAAGACGCTATGAAAATGACCGTTGTACCAGCACAAGTGACGACCGTTGAGGATCGTATTATCGGTAATCTTGGATTCTCACAAATTCTACTACTGATTGTTCCCGTATTTACTGCTGCCGGTATCTTCACACTCCTTCCTCCGTTCATGGGCGGTGCACTATATAAGTACGTACTGATGGGTGTGGTTGCACTACTATTTGGCCTACTATCAATCCGTATTAAAGGTAAGATCCTGGCCTCATGGCTCGTAACTATACTTCGCTACAATCTTCGACCAAAATACTACCTATTCAACAAGAACGTCACGACCAACCGGGAGGAATACTATAGTAAAATCCCAACACCCGAGACTAAAGAATCAACAGAAAAGAAGCCAGTCAAAAAGACCTCTCTCAATCAACTTGATATACCTACCACCGCCAGAATTTTAGCTACCATTGAAAACCCAGCCACTAACTTTCGGCTAGAAACCGGTAAGAAAGGAAATCTACATGTTCGCTTTACAGAAATCGAAGACTAAAACTAGCCCCAGAGGACAGATCGCCATTAAAGGGGTGCGTGACGGCATCTTGATGCTGCCAAATAACGAATATCGGGCCATCTTACGGGTGTCGTCACTCAACTTTGAACTACGGAGCGAAGAGGAGCAAGACGCCATCATTGAAACCTACGAAAGCTTCCTCAACTCGGTCGGCTCTAACTTACAAATACTGGTACGCACTCGTGAGATTGATATTGATAAGTACCTCGATGACCTTAATGAGCGTTATGAGAGTGAAACCGTACCAATCTATCAACAGCAGCTACAAAACTACGACGAGTTTATCCGCTCGCTCATTGCCGATAACAAGATTCTGACTCGTCATTTCTATATCATCGTACCTTATAAATTAAATGGCAAAACAGATTTCGACCTAGTAGGTGAACAGATGAAGATAAAACTCGACATCATTGCCAAGGGTATAGCTCGACTTGGTATGCACACAGACCAGCTACATAGCCTTGAGGTGCTTGATCTATTCTACAGTTTCTATAGCCCAACACAGGCGAAGCTGCAGCCACTTACTGAGCAGGTGTTATCTATTATCCATACAGCACTCGTGCAGAGGGGAGAAGTGTAATGAGTAAGCTAGCTACTATTATGAGAACCAAGATTCTTGAGCCAGTCACTGCACCCGTCAAAAAAAGAAAGGCGGCAAGATTGGAGCGCCAAAAAGAATTAAATATCACGTTTGGTGAGCAAGATGCTGTCGACATCTTGTCATACGCAGGACTTGAGGAAAATATCGACTACCTAAATATAGACGGTGTATATATGCGCACACTCTATATATCTGGGTATCCGTTCGTTGCCAATTCCGGCTGGATGGATAGTCTGATTAACTTTAATCACGACACAGATATTAGTTACCACGTCCACGAAGT
>JBATSI010000088.1:0-1774 GCA_049293215.1 Saccharimonas sp. (SeqCode)
GATCTCACCGCGATCTTTGGGCACACGGGGCATTGTGATGCTGATTGCGCAGCCTTTAATAGGCTATATGATTGGCAACAACAGCAATGGCTCGTCCAGCCTGGTGATGAGCTGTATCTTCGTACAGAGGCGAGTGGAGATAGTTGGCTTGTGTATCGAGCTGCTGATTTTTACACGCCAGACAAGTACGGAGACGGGGCAGGATCACTCGCCAATAGTAGTGAGATTTGGGGCAGCCAGCCACGCCCGAACTACCTATTGACTATCGGGTGTCTGCAAGATGCCGATGGGTCGTCTCGCTCGTCACAAAACATTGTGATTGGTTGGATCTTTGACCGAATCGAGAAAGGAGCGAATTGAACCCGTACCATGTCACGCAGCCAGCGTGATGGGTACGGGTTTTCTCTTGTCGTTATTTTGTGACATTGAAGCGAAATTCAACAACGTCATCGGGCTGCATAATATAATCTTTTCCTTCAGTGCGGATTTTTCCTTCAGCACGAGCAGCCGTTTCCGAGCCCGTAGCGACGAGGTCGTGGTAGCTGACTATTTGTGCTGCGATAAATCCTCGCTCAAAATCGCTATGAATGACGCCAGCCGCCTGAGGTGCAGTCCAACCTTTGTGGATAGTCCATGCCCGAACCTCTTTTGGCCCAGCCGTTAGGTAACTTTGCAATCCGAGAGTGTCGTAGGCGGCCTTGATCATCTGAGTGAGTCCAGTTTCTGGTACGTCGTAGCTTTGGAGCAGCTCCATTGCGTCACTCGTGCTGAGGCCTTTTAGCTCGTCTTCAAGCTTTGCGCAGATGAAAAGTGCTTTGCTGTTACCAGCAAGTTTTTGCAGATGAGCTTTTTGCGTATCGTTGCTCAACGTTTCTTCGTTCACGTTGAATACGTAGATAACTGGTTTTGCGGTGAGGAGGTGGAGATCATTGATGTACTCATATTTGATATCAGCTGTCTTGTTGACGGTAACTCCTGCTTCGAGACTCTGTTTGATATTTTCAAGGTAGTGCAGGGCAGCTTTTGCCTTTGGATTTGCCTTGGCTTCTTTTTGAAGTTTTGTGATGCGAGCCTCGACCGTCTGGAGGTCAGCAAGGATGAGCTCTGTATTGATTGTTTCAATATCTTTGTCGGGTCGAACTTCGTTGTCGACATGGATGATATCATTGTTTTCAAACGCTCGTACGATATGAACAATTGCGTCACATTGACGGATATTTGCGAGAAACTTATTTCCCAGACCTTCTCCGCGACTTGCTCCAGCGACCAATCCAGCAATATCGACAAAGGTGACCGTAGCAGGGATTATTTTTGCTGCACCATACATAGTAGCAAGCACCTCAAGTCGCTCGTCGGGGACTGGCACGGCGCCGGTATTTGGTTCTATAGTGGCAAACGGATAGTTCGCAGCTAAAATGTCGTTATTTGTCAGTGCGTTAAATAGCGTCGACTTACCAACATTTGGTAGGCCGACGATTCCAATAGATAAACTCATAGAGACTATTATATCATTTTAAGAAGTCTGGTATAATCATAAGCATGAATTATAAATCGTATATTGTAGGATTTATAGCAATCTTTCTGATGTTTACATCGGTAATATTGTCATTTGATGATGTAGGGGCGGCTGAAGATTCTAATTGGAATAATGCCAATGGGGTTGAGAAAGAGTATGTTGGTCGAGGTTACGATGCAGGCGTTTGGGTCTCTGCACCAGGTGCAAGCTATCGAGATAGTACTATTAGCGTACCATACGGTACGCAAAGTGTAAACG
>JBATSI010000089.1:0-5368 GCA_049293215.1 Saccharimonas sp. (SeqCode)
AATGTACAGCTTGAAAGCCATCTTTCTCTTCTTGAGAAAAAGAGCCCTCTCTTATTACAACGTCCTTTACTGAATGATTACGAACGGGTTTCTCTAAGTTTAGATTAACAGTTTTATAAAGGGTCTCTTTTATGTAATTTAAGGTAGCGCTATTAACGGGCTTATCTTTCGTATAGTCCTCAAGATTACTAATTTCAAGGTATTTACCTTGCGGCTTGCCGGACGTAATTACAGAATAGATTATAAAAGATAATATAATGAGAATGAGAAAAATAACTACCATGATAATCGGTGTTTTTCTTGAGTTATTCATCCTACTAACCTCCTATATATGACATAATTTCTGAAGTGTTTACGTTTTGAGGATATGCGAACTTTGGCGAATCCTTATAAACGAGAGCACCTGTCTCAATAGTGCCGACATAGACATAGCCAGCGCCACCTCCAGCTTGAAGCCCATTGCCGCGGCCACTTCCAGGATTGGAGCAGCTTGCATGGCCAACAATAAGCTTCGTCCCCTCGATTCCGAGTATAACCCCAGTATGTCCAAACTCTGTATTGAGGCCATTACTGAAAACAGCAAACACCTTTGGCTCGGTGCCTGTTGGTACTCCTGCCGCCGCCATTCTATCAACTACATCTTTCCCGTTCCCTCCCATATAGCGAGAATCTGTAAATTTACCTAAGAAGAATGCCGAGAATGATACGCAATTTGACATAGGGCCTCCATCACAACCGGTTCCAGGGGCTGCCCCCTTCATCATACTCGAGTAACTATCGCCAAGCCTGTTTTCTCCGTAGTTCATCATTAATTTTTTAGCTTGGTCTTCTGTAAGGCCGCCACTCGCCAAAGAACCATCATTACCACAACTACTCGCAATATTGCCCTTTAGTGCGGCATACATAACAAACGCACCATGATCTTGATTGGCTGGATAAACAATTGCGCCACCGTCACTCTTGATTTGACCCCACTTAGAACCATTAACATTAGGATCTCGCTGGGAGTCGGCTTTATTCATGACATACGGCGAACCTTCGCCGTTAGCGGCTTCGTCGTCGGTGAAACCTAAGCTCTTTGCTTGTCGTATATATGCTCCCGCTCTACCGTTATAGCCGAAGAACGTATACTTTACTGCATCATCATCGCCTTCGGCAAGAGCGTCAACCTTATCTCCAGCCTTAGCTTTTAATATCTGTGCGGCATAGTCTGTTTGGCGTTGAAATTCTTCATCACTAACGGGTCCTGGTGGATAGTCTTTTCCGCCGTTACCACCTCGCTCGTAGTCTTGGTAAATACCTTGGCCATTTTGGTGATTGTCTCTACTCAAATGAGTCTCCCTGTAATGAACGACCGCGAGCATTTCCCAGGGGACCTTTTCTTTTTCGGCTGTTTTTTGGTAAAAAGGAAGATTCTGCTTTATAGCCTTAATGTCTGCATCGGTAAATATCTCACTATTCTTGTAATCGACAACTTTCTTCACATCGCCATTATCGCTCGAAAATACACCACCACCAGTAGCATTACTTGAAATAGTGCAAGTAGACTCACAAGCGCTATAGAAATCTATATTATTTCTCTCATAGAAACTGATGTCACAGTTAGCAGCCCGCGCGATATTGGTATAGAAAGATGGAACTGACGCTACAATAAGAGCAATACAGCCAATAAATGCTGCTGTGATTCGAAGTGATTGTCCTTTCCTGATTTTAGCTATTGATCGGTACACTTCTATTTCCATTCAAGTCTTCAATATTCAATACAAATCCTGCCTGTGAAATATGCACTAGGTAGGTAGCTTTTTCTAACTCAACACTGAAAGATCGGTCCGAGGAAGCCCAATCATATTCAACATTCTTTATGGAGCCGTCAATCATTAGTGATGTGTCTTTGTAGTTCGCTGAATAGTCTGCCAATATCGATTTAATTACAAGATTCTGGTCCTGAATAGACATTACCTCCGCTAAGGGAATATCTGTATTATCGGAAGTATCCCAGCCGGAAAGTAATAGCTTTTGAGAGGTTGCTGCGCCTGAACCACCAGTTTCAGGCTCTGGTTCGGTGGTGCTGATAATCTCTTCATCTACGACCACATTGTTTGTTTGTTTATTGTTAACTATAATCCAGACAACAGAAGATATTATGATATATAAGATGAAAATAACTACGACGAGTGAGAAAATTTTGTGCTCAACTATAAACTTTTTCATTATGAAGCCTTCTTTATTATCCACATTCCTTTCGTACCTTCACCTGCACCGAAATAGAATGAGCTTGGTGAGAATCCTGACGCGTTTTCAGATCGTTGCCTACTAGAGGAATCTCCGACAAGAAAGTTCTCGCCGACTTGTCCGCGTATAAACATAATGTGACCACCGCTAGTAAAAGGAGTTAAACCACCAACGGACAGTGCGATAAGGCCGCCCTCACTCAAGCCTCTTGTAGCGTTTGCGGCTGACGGTGTTACGCTTTCAACTGTTATGTTGTATTTAGCCTTAAAATCATCAGCGTGATCTTCCCACACCCAATATGATCCACAGCTTGGCATTTGACCATTTAGGCTTACGAAAAAGCTAGCCATCTCAGGAGGGGTTACTTGCGGTCCGCCACTAGCTTTGTTGAATGTAGATACGATTGACGCGAATGTTGATGGGCCACATCCGCAAGGTCCGATTAAGCTATGTCCATACGGCTGATTTGCCCAA
The DNA here is from genome assembly GCA_049293215.1 of Saccharimonas sp. (SeqCode). Taxonomy (GTDB): domain Bacteria; phylum Patescibacteriota; class Saccharimonadia; order Saccharimonadales; family Saccharimonadaceae; genus Saccharimonas. The sequence goes on from JBATSI010000089.1 coordinate 2,707, forward strand.
GGTTCTTCAAACTGATAATACTGAACTGCGTTACCATTAATATCAGCTGAGGTTGTGTCACCGGATCCCGTAGTATCCTCGGGGCCATTATCCATACCATTTTCAATTGATGCATCAAGCGTATAAACTCTGAAGTAACTGAATTCACCATTTGCTAAACATTCACTCCCATCACTACCGTTTTCCTCGCCAACCTCTCCCCAGCCATCAGTACGATCGACACAGTCTTTCATGAATTTTTTATATGAGTCACTCTTAATATTGCCTTCATCATCGATATGACCGTTTGAATACATATAATCAACAACTGCCTCGGTATCAAGGCTCAGCTCCAGGGGGCTTAAGCCAAACCGAAGGTTACCAAAAACATCAACAGCATCTAAGCCGATTGCTTCATAGCCTGGGTCGGTGGTTTTTCTGAACCTTTCGGCATTAAAACTATTAGCTGCCGCATTCGCACCGGGTGTAATAGATTTAAGACTTGTTGAAAAAATACTACTTAGACTTGTCGCCACACCAGTAGCGCCACTACGAAGTTTGTTTGTCGATGGGTATATTGTGCGCATCAAAGAGCCCATGAATGAATACTGGTTCATAATATTAAAAGGTTCATTTCGTGCGTCATATGCCTCGGTAACTGCAATGTCAGCTTTTACTTCATTAGCAAGTGTTAGGTATGATTCAAGCTCGTCGGCTTTTAAGGGTTTTAAACCTCGTTGTTGAGCCATACCACTCATCAGCGCGGCTGAGCCTGCAAACGCCGCATCGCCCGCATCAACACCTCCGATGTCATCGCCAATAACTCGACCAGCTAGAATATCAGCTAAGGCTGATTGAAGATAAGGCATTGCGAAGCCGATAGCGATTGAACCTCCGGCCATTACTGCTGTCATTATACCAAATGAGCCAATAGCTGCAGCAATACCACCTACGAGACCAACACCTCTCATCCACCAACTTTGAGCAACTTTACAGGTTGTTTTGATGCCACTCGGTCCCCCTAATTTTTGTGTAATAGTACTCATGACACCGGAAAAACTACCCGTTAATCCACCCCCAACCATGTACTGTTGGGAGCGAGATGTGAGAAGGGGGGCGTCATTATATGCTGCAACATGATAACCAGGAGAATCAAACGCATTCTTTTTATAGAACGGATTTGGATGTGCTTCTGCATTATCGAGCGAATCGGGTTCAGTCTCTGTGGATACACTGAGTTCGTCAACGATCATTTCTTGAGTGTCAACTCTTGTGAGCATATTACCTATATATTCAACTCCTTCAGGAGTAGCGTCACCTGCCTTTATTCTGTCAGCGGTATTTAAGATAACCACAGCAAACTGTGCTAACTGCAGCGCCCGTGCAACTTTTGCAGCTGCACCAACTGCTCGGGCAGTGTTGTAGACGGTGCAGGCGGTATCAAGTGCACCCGTGAGGGATAATCCTTTTACTCCATTGCGCAATACGCCAGAGGTGGCTTTGCCGGCAACGACAGGCTTTGCCTTAATATCCTCGTTGAATTTCATATTACTTTCTTTAACTTCGTTGAATCTATTAGGTTCATCGGCGGCATATACTTTTTCGTCGCCATCTTGTACATACTGCTTCCCCTCTTCATCGGTACGAACACCGCCATCACCCATTGTGGCGGTATCTCCAGAGGTGGCTTGTTTGACCGACTTAGCTCTTTCTTCATCAGTCTTCCCTGTGACCTTAGCTGACTTACTGGTTTTAAACTTGGTATATACTTTCTTGGCGATTGCGTCAGAAACACCGTAGAAACGGGAGTTATAAACGCGGCGCATAGCGCTCCTTGTGGATACACTATTAGTATGAGAGTCCGCCAAGTCAACAGGATTATTAATAACAGTACCATCAGGGGCTTTCATTTTTTGAATTTTCTGTCGACCAAACGTACCTTCAGCTACGTCATTCGCCTCAATAGTGAACCCAGCCTTTCGAAAAGCTTCGACCTGTTTTTTGGACATTGAGGTGAATTTGCATTTAATTTTTACCGTACTACTGCAAACACCGCTTGACATCTTTTTGAGCTTTGCTTTGAACACTTTTTTGCTACGAAGATCCATTGAGGCAACCTGGTCATTAAGGTCATCGACTAGGATTTCTTTCATATGAACAATGCCAAGACCAACAGATCCAAGCGAGATGATGACTGTTCCGCCGATTCCAAACAGAGCAAGTACAGCCATCATTGGACCGCGTTTTTTAGCGACTTTCAGAAAACTCTTAAAACCACCTCTCTTTCCGCTACCGCCTGGGTTATACCCCATTGGATTTTCTTCGGCATTTTTCAAATTTTTATTCAAGTCACCTGACGTACCGTCTTTTTCGTAGTTATCGCCACCGAATTCTCGTTCAAATGCTTCGCGTTGATCTTGGTTTGCTGTTTGAGCTGCCTGCTCGGCACCACGCAAGAATGAGCCATGCCCTTCATCGATTTTTTCGCTGATTCTATCCTTTGTGTCAGGCTTCATATCTACCTACTAATATACCTTAAAACCCTTGTTGTGGTTGATTCTGATCGGGTACCTGAGCTTGTTGCTCTTGTGGTTTGGTTGTGATGAGTTGGTGCTCGGTTTGGCTCGCAATAATCTGGATATGAACGTGGTTTTGACCCGCAAAGAACAGCCCTTGCCCAACC
>JBATSI010000090.1:0-4533 GCA_049293215.1 Saccharimonas sp. (SeqCode)
GGCTCAGCATTGTGCTTCCATTCAGAGCTATCAAGAATGCCTCGAATTCGCACATCTGCCGCTTTGCGGTTTGGTACTTCAATACCAACAGCCTTCTTGCCTGGAATCGGCGCCTCAAGGCGCAGGCTTGAAGCCGCGAGGTTGAGTGCAATATTTGTCTCGAGCGCAGTAATGCGGCTCAATTTCACGCCTACTGGCGGCTTGAGCATATATTGCGTCACTTTCGGACCAATATTTGCACCTTCCATCTCGACATCTATATTAAACTCGTGAAGCGTATCTTGGATGATGTGCGCATTCTGTTCGATATCACCTGCATCTGCTGGGGACTGTTTCTTCTCGAGAAGTTCAAGGCTTGGCGCTTGCCAGTTTGGGTCGCTTACTGAGAGCATCGCGGCCTTTTCTTCGGCCTCTTTGTCTTGTGTCACGCTGCCACGAAGTGTCGACAATCTTGATGCTTTCTTTGCTTCTTTCGCCTTTTCTTCGGCAGTTAGTGTTGGAACACCTGCGTTAAGCTTGAAGTCGCTCATTGACATCGGCTTGGCCTCTGTCTCTGCAGCACGGCGCATGACCTTCACATTTGCTGCGTCCTCTTCTGTGCTTCCACGACGAATCATATGCCATAGACCAGTAAATAGCGTAACGGGAGATATCCGCAGGACAAAGAGAGATGTCATAACAATAAGAACAACATAAATAAATGAAGCGACAGGAGGATTGACAAGCGACGACATAAGACTATTGATGCCATCTCCAATAATGCCGCCAGTTGACGCCTCTCCGTCTTTGCGAAGGAGGCTAAATAGACCAGAAAACCAGACAACAACAATCAACGAGGCGAACTTTAATACGCCTGGCAAGCGGTTCTCTTCTGCGCGAAACACCTCTACCGCAATATATACAGCGACAACAGGTAGCACATACATAGCATAGCCAATTATGCGATGCATCGCATCGGCAACCCAATTGAGCAGTGGACCGCCTGCACCAAACCACGAGACCACCAAGAGAATCGAGAATACGATCAAAGCAACCGCTGTGACCTGTGACCAAAATCCTGTTGGAAGCGTATGCTCCGGTGCCGCCTGGCGCGATGATTTGCGCTTACGGGTTGTTTTTCTCTTTGCCATAACTATTTTATTGTACTCTGTTTATCTTTGAATAGGTACACTTGTATTGTAGCATAAATTACTACAAAAAGCAACAGCCAGTACGGTCTTAGGTTGTTTATTCGTTACTAAACGCCGTTATATATCACGATATCAATTACGGCAATGGCTGCACTACTTTTTAGTAAGCGCGACCATCAGGCTGATTCTTTGGCTCTATCACTTCGGTATCAGGGATTTGTTTGTGAGGAAACTTACGACGAGGCATCGTAGGAACTAGAGATTTACTACCAGGTACATTGCCATGGTTTTGACTCTGGTTCTGATGCGGCGCACGTCCTGTTGGACGCTGAGCAGCACCTACTTCATTGATGACAGGAATCACAATCGGAGTACGATGTGTTTGGTCATAAAGAATATAGGTGATTTCGTCTTTGATTTCTTTTTTCACCGCATCAAGCTCATAGCGACCCACAAAACTACGCGCAGCTTTTTGCTTGAGATATTGACGAATCATGCCCATAAGCTCTTCGCTATCACGCATGTGAATAAAGCCACGGCTAATGATGTCTGGACTTGTCAACAAACGACCAGTGCCTCGCTGAACCGTGAGAACAACAACAAATATGCCCTCTTGGCTCATGTGGATACGATCCTTCAGCACAACCTCGCTCACGATCGTACCAGCATCATCATACATGACGCCGCCTACAGGAACCCGACCAATCTTGTGCGCTCCTTCGCTTGTAAACTCGACAATATCTCCGGCATCACAGACAAATATATTTTTGCGCGGAATGCCGCATTCTCGTTCTGCAAGCTCGGCATTGTGTACCAACATATGAAACTCACCATGATTTGGCAGATAATATTTTGGATGTACTGCATTGATAACACGAACGTGGTCGTCGTAATATCCATGGCCCGACAAGTGAAGTGGTCCAATGCCCGTGAGGTGTGTTTTGCCGTTTTGGACAACAATCCCACCCTCTCGCATCAAGCCGTCGACCGTCCGAACAACATATTTTTCGTTACCCGGGATTGGATTTGAGCTAAAGACAACAATGTCAGTGTTTTTGATCTTGATGAACTTATGCGCACCTGTCGCCATGCGGTTGAGCACAGCATTGAACTCACCCTGGCTTCCTGTACATACAATCGTGATTTTTTCATCTGGAAGCTTCACAAGATCTTCCATTTTTACGACGGTATCACGTGGTACTTTAATCGCACCCGCACGGAGCGCAACTTCGAGATTTTGAATCATGCTAAATCCAGCAAATGCAACCTTGCGGCCATGCTTGTGTGCTTCTTCAAGAATAAGCTGAATACGATGAAGCTGGCTCGAAAAACTTGATATAATGATGCGACTATTTGACCATTTGTCCATCACCTCACCCATGCTATGCTGAATATCAAATTCACCATGCGTGTGTGTACCATCAGACTCACAGTTGGTTGATTCGTTCATAAAGAGCAAGAAACCTTCTTTTGTCGCAATCTCTGTGATGCGATTGAAGTCAAACTTCTTGCCATCAACTGGCTTTTCTTCTATGCGCCAGTCACCACTACTCAAAATATTGCCCACAGGGGTTCGCACAACAACCGCAGCTGCATCTGGAATCGAGTGATTTACGCGAACCAGCTCAACGCTAAACGAATCACAAATTTGTACAATATCGTGATTTTCTGGATTTAGCTCGTGATACTCTGGCTCAAAATTGCCATCCGTTTCTTCCATGGTACGCTGAAGCATACCAATAGTGAACTTTGTACTGTATACAGGTGCTGGCAATTTCGGAATAATGTGACGAAATGCACCGATGTGATCAAGGTGTCCGTGAGTAAAAATATGCGCACGAATTTTGTGCTTGTTTTCTTCAAGCCACGTTGTATCTGGCGTGATATAGTTGATACCTGGATAGTCATTTCCTGGGAAAAGAAATCCCATATCGATGACGATAATGTCATTATCGTATTCAATTGCTGTCATGTTTTTGCCAATACCCATTTCGCCAACGCCGCCAATAGGGATTACCTTCAGTGTTGGTCGCGGTGCACGCGGCTTTTTTGGCTGCATCGACAAGCTAAACTGTTTTCCGTCATATCCATTGTAGACGGATTTGTTGACTGGCACGTTGATGATGTGCTGTGATGCCTGCGCATTGACGCCCTCATTGGTTCGTCGTTGCGCACGAAACACCTCGCCTTTTCGCGTCGTCGTTGCGCTTAGAATGGTATTTGTTTGTCGTGGTGACTGTGGACGCTTTTTCGCGTCGTCACCTCTTGGTGTAGAGAGTCTTCGTTGACCCATTATATCGTTTTCTCCTTGTATGTTTACTAATATAAATTGTCTAATTAACGAAATTAAGAGACAGGCTTTCGCCTCAACAATATATCTATTATAGCAAACATACCCCAATCATGCAAGATGGAGAATTGTTCATTCCCCATCTAAATCGTCACTAATTGTCACCATCAACAGAGGTGTGTGCGAATGATCGACGACCACGATGCATAAAGAATGCAATAAGTAATCCGTTGGCGATAAACAAGATAATAAGCAATACAATCATACTAGATGCATAAAACTGCGTGCTCAATCCACCTGAAATCGACTCCCGAAGCGTATGAATTGAGTATGTCATAGGAAGAAATGGGTTAATTGCCTGGAAGAACGCAGGTGCTGTTTGAATAGGAAACGTTCCTTCGCTTGCACCTAGTTGCAATACAAGTAGTACCATCGAGAGAAAACGCCCAACATTATCAAGCATAATCACAAGCAACGAGACTATCGACATATATACAAATGATGTGAGATAAATTGCGAGCGAAAACTGGAGAGGATGATCTGGCTGAAGCCCTAAGATGAACACCATAACGAGCATAAGAATTGTCGCTTGAACAAATGCTGCTACTCCCGCAATAGAGGCTTTTGCAAGCCACCATCGAAAAGCATTTTCTTGCTCCGAGAATGTCTTTCGAATAGGATAAATAACATTAAACACAAGTGCGCCAACGAATAAACCAAGCGACAAAACATATGGCGCCAAGGCATATCCATAATTTGGCACGTCGCCCTTCTTTGATTCACGAGAAGTTACCGGAGACGCAAGTTGTGATTGTGTCGCCTCGCCTGTTGGCTGAAGTTTTACCTTGGTCGCGGCATCGGCAAGCTTATTCGTAAGCAGTACTGTACCATTTTCTAACTGGACTGCGCCACTATTGAGCGCCGAGGAATTGGCATTTAACGTATTTGCGCCGACAGCCAGCTGCTGGCTACCATTCAGTGCACGAGAAAGACCATCGGACAATGTCTGCGAACCAGCGTATAGCTGCGTATTTGCAGCGCGAAGTGTATTGTAGCCATAAAGCGACTTCTCTAATGGAGAAGCAAGCGTCGTAGCGCCTGTGCTGAGATTAG
>JBATSI010000091.1:0-3773 GCA_049293215.1 Saccharimonas sp. (SeqCode)
GTAAGCGAGGCAATTAAAGAGTATCACAAGGAGGGTCGACCTGTTCTCGTAGGATCTGGTTCAATCGCAAAAAATGAGCTTATCGCTCAATGGCTCGACAAGGAAAATGTTCCGTATGAGATTCTTAATGCAAAAAATAACGAACGAGAGGCCGCTATTATTGAGAAGGCGGGTGAAAAGGGTGCAATTACTCTTGCGACGAATATTGCAGGACGCGGTACCGATATTAAGCTTGGTAAGGGAGTAAAGGAGCTTGGTGGGCTTGTTGTGATAGGTAGTGAGCGTCATGAGTCACGCCGCATAGATAATCAGCTTCGAGGTCGTGGTGGTCGACAAGGAGATCCTGGCGATACACAGTTCTATGTTTCTACCGAAGATGACCTGATGCGAATATTCCAGGGTGATCGTATTGCTAGTCTGATGGATCGTCTTGGCGTTGACGAGGACGTAGCAATCCAAAATCGTGCAGTGTCCAAGACGCTTGAAGCAGCGCAGAAGCGAGTTGAAGGCTATAATTTTGACACACGAAAGAATGTTGTTCAATACGATAACGTCATTAATCGACACCGCAAAGTTGTCTATACGGTTCGTCGTAAGATTCTTGAAGGTGACAATATTAAGCCAGAGATACATCGACTTTTGCGAGAAAAGGTTGCAGAGCTCACGGTTGTACCGTCAAAGAATAACCCAGCATTTGCGGAAGAATTTAAGGGTATATTCCCACTTTCTGACGAAGAGATTGAAAGAATTGGATCTACAAAGAAAGATAGTGCTCGTCGTGAGCTTGCCTTGGAACTTGTTGAAAAATTGTACAAGAAAAAGGAAAAAGAATTTGGCGCAGAGCTTATTCGCGGCATTGAGCGTGAGGTGTATCTACAAGTGCTTGACACGCTGTGGATGCAGCATCTTGAAAACATGCAACATCTGCGTGAAGGAATCCACTGGCGTAGTGTGGGGCAACGCGATCCGCTCGTGGAGTATCGCGCGGAATCGCAAAAACTATTCGATAGTTTGCAGTCGACGTTACGAGAAGAAGTCTTACGTGCCATTTATCACGTCCATCGAACTGACGCGATTACGCGCGAAGCAGTTGACGATGATCACGAAACTGAGTTGACAAAACTTGCTGAAAATTCTGTTGAACGAGGGGTAAATGAGATTATGGGTGGCGAAGAGAACCGAGACAAAGATTTTGGTAAGGTTCAAAAGGCGGCAACGGCTGCTGATACTAATCGTAAACGTAACGTCGCCCGTAAAAAGAAAAAAGCACAGCGACAGAATCGTAAGAAGAGCCGATAGATGAAACACACAGTAACAGAGGTGCGACTTAGTAACGGTGCGCGAGGATTATTGATAGATGTCCCTGGTGCTACTGTGATGAGTTTTCAATTCCAGTTTCGCGCGGGTAATCGTTATGTCAAGAGCAAGGATATTTATGAGACTGCACATGTTATGGAGCATATGGCGTTTGGTGCCAATGCTGATTTTAAAAATGAACAGTCCTACGAAGCAGAGTTTACGAAGAATGGTGCATACCATAATGCCTGGACAAGCGATCTGTCGATGGTATATGTTGCTGACTGCGCCGATTTTGAATGGGAGAGAATTTTACAGCTTCAACAAGTGGCTATTTGCCAGCCAAGATTTAATGCGAGAGAGCTGGGAGCCGAAAAAGGCAATGTCAAGAGTGAGCTGACAGGATACCTCAATAATCATAATAGAGTGTTGTGGCCAAAAATTCAGCAACTTCTTGGCGGCGACGTGTATACGTATTGGCAGCGTCTCCAAACAATACCAAGTATTAAATTGAAGGACATTCTCGAGCATTACGAGAGAACACACACAAGTGATAACATGCGTTTTGTTATTGCTGGAAAGCTTGATGGACGTAAGGCGCAGATTAAACGAATGCTCGAAAGTTGGGAGCTGTCTCGTGGTGAGCGTTTTGCCGTGCCCGAGGATGACATTCATAGTGGTAACCCAACGTTGATCAAGCGAAAAGAGGCAAGTAACCTTACGTTTGGGTGGTCTATGGAGCTACTGCGAGAGCTGACAGATGAAGAAGGTGCAGCGCTTGATTGTTTAAATCACATATTAACAGGGACGATGCATTCACGGATTTTTGGTGCTGCTCGCAAAAAAGGCGCCGCATATAGCCTCTTTAGCGATAGTTCAATTGGCAAGTATGAGAGCAGCTGGGATTTTGGTGGGCAAGTAAATCTGGAAACTTCCGAGCAGGTGTTTGATATTATTGCGCGTGAGCTCAAGGCGGTGCTTGAAGGGAAGATACTTCAAAGCGAGCTAGATGCGGCAAAATCCTATGGCCTAGGAAGACATCAGATGGGTGCGCAGACTGTTGCTCAAATTAGTAACTTCTATACGGGACGATATTTTTGGGATGATTGCGTAAAAAATTATGATAGGGTCCCAGACGAAATTAATGGTGTCACGCTTAATCAGATTCATGCCATAGCACAGGAGTTTATTGCGCAAAATATTTGGGTACTTGCGGGAGTAAGTTCTGGCGAAAAAAGCGAGCTTGTGACGTTGAACGATAAGTTAGAAACAATCTTTAAGACAAAGGAGCACTAGTATGAAAGTTGCCGTTGTAGGATACGGTATTGAAGGTGAACAGAGCTACCGATATTGGACTCGTCGAGGAGATGATGTAACTATTGTGGACGAACAAGTTTTGCCACGTCATCCTATTCCGGCAGGTGCAAAAACAATACTCGGGCCCGATGCGCTGCATAAGATAACGTCATTTGATCTTGTCGTTCGTACTGCGTCGTTAAGCCCTGACCGTATTAATACTGAGGCAAAAGTATGGTCGGCGACAAACGAGTTTTTTGCACGCTGTCCAGCGCCAATCATAGGAGTGACTGGTACAAAAGGTAAAGGAACGACATGTAGCCTTGTAGCGTCAATTTTACGAGCATCTGGGCAAAAAGTTTACCTTGTTGGTAATATTGGTATTGCTGCATTGAGTATTCTTGATGATCTCACGAAAGACGATATTGTTGTGTATGAACTTAGTAGTTTTCAACTCTGGGATCTTGAAAGAAGCCCTCATGTTGCTGCTGTGCTTATGATTGAAGCAGACCACTTAGATAAACATCGTAATTTTGAAGAGTACATAGCCGCCAAGTCGCATATTACGTTACATCAAGTTGATAAGGATTTTGTTGTTTATCACCCAACAAATCAATGGTCGGCAGCTGTTGCCCTACACGGCAAGGGAAAGAAAGCTCGTTATGCTATCCCTGATGATAAACAGGTGTATATCAAATCGAACAAATTTTATGTTCAAAACAAAGAGATTTGCCATACTGATGCGTTACAACTTCCGGGTGATCACAACAAAGACAATGCCTGTGCTGCGATAAGTATGGCACTTCATTTTGTTGGAACAGAATATGTAGAAGCGGGACTTCGTGAATTTACAGGATTACCACACCGCCTTAAGTATGTAGCAGAGAGTAACGGGGTGCAATATTATGACGATAGTATCGCCACGACACCAGGATCGGCCATTGCGGCCATACAAAGTTTTGATCAACCAAAGATTTTGATTGTGGGTGGGCACGATAAGGGAGCCGATTACGCGCCGCTTATCAAAGAATGTCACAAAAAGGATGTGAAAGTTATTGCAATGGGAGAAAATAGACGTCAGATACAAGCGTTGTGCGATAGCGAACAGGTGAGCTGTTATGTGAATAATGGACGCATGGAACAGGTAGTCTCACAGGCGGCAGCAATAGCTCGTCCTGGTG
>JBATSI010000092.1:0-7653 GCA_049293215.1 Saccharimonas sp. (SeqCode)
GGATAGAGAGAGCTGGGTTTACTATTGTAGAGTTATTGATTGTTATTGTGGTGATTGCGATACTAGCGGCGATATCGTTGGTTGCGTATAATGGGATACAGGAGAGGGCACGAAATACGAAAATCAATCAAGACCTTGCTTCGCTACAGAAAGCAATCATGCTTGCACGAGAGACGACAGGGAAGACATTATATGGTATCACTACAGCAAATTTTACTGGAAACGCCTGCGCATCAAAGGATACGGGAGCTGACTTAGCAGCACTTCCAAAAACCGATGGATGCTGGGTTCGCTATGAGACTACACTAAAGGCTATCTACGACGCAAGTGGCAGCGATGTGCGAAACATCGTTGATCCGTGGGGGAGACCATACGCAATAGATGAAAATGAGGGCGAAAATTACTGCGCAAAGGACACTATAAGCGTCTTCACTACTCCCTTTACAGGAAAATCATACCAGAAAAACGAAGCTATCCCACTCAGCGGCTACTCAGGCTGTAGTACAATGTAAAATACAACAAAAAACCATTGACGACGCACCTAATACGCGCGGTATAATGAATATGGTTATGGAGGTACTGGAGTAATCCTTTCCACTTCCAAACTGTACATAAAACACCTTAGTATGGCACGCGCCATGCTACACGCATTCGCTACTTCAGGCAGCAACACATCTATGCGATCAATCGGCGCATTGACGTGGCCTCGTAGCTCATACTCAACCGGTTGACTCTAAAAACTATAATCATAGGAGAGTATGCTATGAAGACAATTAACACACCAGTTTCTATCACTGCTATCGGTTTTGGTCGAGGCATGGAAGTATTTCCACGCCGTATGGAGTGGCTCGGCCACACCTACGACTTTATCGATCGCGGCATCCGCGTGCGAGGCCAGAAGGGAAGCACAATCACTTTGAGTGACGGCTTGCAAAACTTTTGCCTACGCCACCAACAAGGTCAATGGCTCCTTCTGAGCGTGGGATAGAAAACAGTGAGAATACGTCGTAATTTTGCGACGTATTTTTCATAATGGGAAATATATTTTATAATGATAATATGGAAGAAGGACCTCCAAAGGAAAAGGGCATTGATGCCGATATCATAGACTTTCGTCTATGGCGTATACGACGCTCAAGAAATCACTCTCCAAAGAAGGTTGACAATACAGCAAACGCCGCCCTTCATAGTCTGTTCAAGTCACTTCGCCAAAGCTCCGAAACAAGTGATGTTTACGATATAACAGAACATCAAAAAAAGACTCCTCCTGTCGAAGACAATTAGTTTTCGAAAAATTGACAAAGTCTATTGAGTATTACCCACTGGCATAGTACTATGAATGCAAGATAAGGGAGTTTTTATGTCTGAACGCTACAATGGTAGGCGTGTATCGCCTCTAGCTGTATTACCAAGTGACAAACGAGGGTATAGCCTCTCAAAGGAAAGTGGCATACCGAAGCCACGACAGCCAGCGTGGGTTCCTCAAGAAACGGCACGCGAGCGCGTTGAACGCGTGACAGGGAAGCGACTTTGGGAATTGCAACACCCCACCGACTCGGAGTTCTTTGGAAGAGACCTTGGAAATAAGGAGCTTCCCGCCTATGAGCAACGAGATGCGATCATCGAGACGATTCAAAGCAATAAAATATCAATACTCACCGGCGAAACGGGGAGCGGCAAGACAACGCAAATTGCACAATTTGCGCTCTCGGCAGGGTTTGACCAAATACTCTATCTCATGCCTCGGCGCGTTATCGTTGATAATGTCACCGATCGAATCGAGTATGAGTTAAAGCAGCAACTCGAAGATGAGTATCCTGACAGTCTTGTAGGAAAAGTTCACGCTGAAGCCCGCACTATCACAGAGACCTCTCGCGTAAGAGTTATGACAGCGGACACCTTTACCCGGATGTATCATGGCATCCATGAACAATTTAAAGACAAGCGAGTGCTTATTGTTGGTGATGAGATACACGAAGGGAACTTACCCATAGAATTCGCCACCGCTATTGCAGCAAGAGAAGTTGAACGTAACGACAAATGGGGGCTCGTCCTCTCTAGCGCAACGCTCGACAAAAGCGTCAGTACTCCCATTTACGACCGGATCAATCAGGGAGCCGTTCCAACGATCGAGCTTAAAGGGCGACCAGGCGCCATCGAAGACCACTACGAGCCTGATCTTGACCCAACTGAAGCGTACTCGGCATACGGAACAACATCGCACAGAGCACTTATCTTTACCGATGGAAAGGAGTCAATCAAAGACATCATCAGTAAAATGAAACGAGATCCTGCCAATCAGAACGTCCAGTTCTTTGAGCTCCACTCAGAGATTAGCAATGCCGAACATCATCGAATTTTTGAGGAGCTAGATGACATCGACCCCTCACAACGAGTTGTTATCGTCTCTACCTCTGCCGGACAATCCGGCATCACTATCCCAGGCATTGACCTTGTGATTAGCGATGGAATTACCAAGAGTCCTGAACTTGACGAAGAAGGAGGGCCGGGTTTGCCTTTACGATTCTGTACACAACACGAACTTCTTCAGCAAAGAGGAAGGGGCGGAAGAAACGTTTCTCAATCATTATTCGTCCTCGCCCAGCCTCTCAACAGTTGGCGCCGTCTACCGAACCGACTCGCCAACTCGATTCCTATCAAACAACGTGCAGTAGCAATTCCACCAGAGATTCTTCACTCAAACATATCACGTAACGTGCTCTCTGCAGCCGCACTTAATGAGGATTTTTATGATCTTAATACATATCTTCGCAACCCTGTCAACGACCAACGTATAGGAGAGGCTTTTGACGCACTGTCATTCCTTGGTGCCGTCGATGACGAAAACAACCTTACGCCAATCGGAAAAAAGATGGATGAGCTACCTCTACGTCCAGAGTTCTCACGAGCAGTCATAGAGGCTTTTGAGAACTATACCTCAACGGTTACATTATATACGATGGCGATTGCCTCTGCACTAGAATCGCAGGGTCTTGCCAACTTTTCGCGCAAAAAGAATCGACACAACGACCATGTCGACATACCCAACTGGAAACAACAACTCCGTCCAACGACTCATGATGATTTCATTGCTCAACTTGACATGTTCCTTGCAACAAGAAATGCACCCAATTACCCATTGTCAGAAAAGCGCCTCTCAAAGATGGGCCTACGCCCAAAAGCAGTTGAACGATGCCATAAACAGTTTGATAAGCTCTGTCGACGTCTTGGCTATCGGCCATACGACACTCACCTTCTTCCTCCGACCCAAGATGAGGAAGATGCTATACGTGATAGCTTTCTCTCCGGAATGGGGCAACTTCTCTACCAAAGAGTGGGCACAACGCGGCGAAATCGTGAGAATAGACCTTTATTGAGCAACATCCTTAATATAGATAGCGCCGAGGGGCTCAAACGAGAGTTTAGTCATCGAAGCTTGTTATATCTTGGGCACATTGCAGTCTCTGGGAAAGACGATCTTGTCGCAGGTTGGCCGCGTTGGCAAAGTGGAAAAGACGAAGATCCGACATATCTCATTGAAGTTGGATTCGCGACAGATCGAGATCGTGTTCGTCAGAAACTGGGACACCTAGCTTCTCAGCGCACCTCTATAGCACTAGATTCGGCGGGAGTATTAAAGATGCAAGGACCGCTTCAGCTTGGAGTACTAGATCTTGGGCCAGGCGAGGCGAGAACAGTGACCGCACAAACCGACAGCGAAGCAGCTCTTATTGTCAACCGTGCTTTGGACAAACCTGGTAAGGCATTGCAACATCTCCTCTCTTTGAATATCGCCCGACAAGACCTTAACGAAACACTACATGAAGCCGCTATAGATAGCCACGACATCCATGAATTCGACCAAAAGCTATGGGAATACTACCAGGCCTTTTACCAGGAGCTATCACGTGGCAACATAGCCGCACAATAGCATACCTCCCTCAACGAAGCTTTAATTTTTTATTAATCTATGCTATAATTAGTCCTATCATATCAATGTTGGGAGGCTATACGCCGTTTGCACCACAGAAAGGATTTTATTATGGCAAAGAAAGCCGATTTGCTCGAAGAAGCAAAAAAACTTAAACTAAAGGTTAGCGAGAAAAATACTATCGCTGAAATTGAGGCTGCCATCAAGGAAGCCCAGCCAGCAGCGCAAGAGGAAAACGCTGACGTTATCGAAAAGCGTGAAGCAAGTGTCGCTAAGGCAGGCAAGCGAAGCGCAAAAGCTATCGAAGAAGCAAAAGAAAAGGCAGAGAAAGAGGCTCGAAAAGAGGCTGGCGATACAACACCAACTGACCCAGAAGCCGTTGAAGCACGCAAGAAAGGTCCAGCACCAAAAGTACGTCCACTTATCGAGCGTCGTGGCAAGAAATATCAGACACTTGCAAAAAAAGTTGACCAGACTAAGGCTTATAGCCTTGAAGATGCGCTCGCCCTTGCAGTAGAGACCAACCCAGCAAAGTTCGATGCAAGCGTTGAAGTGCACGTTCGCCTTGGTGTTGACCCACGACAGGCAGACCAGAACATCCGCACAACCGTGAGCCTTCCAAATGGCACCGGCAAAACTATTCGTGTTGCTGTATTCGCTCCAGAAGCAAATCTTGCTGCAGCAAAAAAGGCTGGCGCCGATATTGCTGGAGACGACGACTTTCTTCATCAGCTCGACAAGGGGACCATCGACTTTGACGTGCTTATTGCAACACCACAATACATGCCAAAGCTCGGCAAGTACGCGCGATTGCTTGGTCCAAAGGGACTCATGCCAAACCCAAAGAGCGGTACCGTTGCAACTGATGTCACAAAAGCTGTCACAGAAGCAAAAGCAGGTAAGGTTGAGTATCGTGTCGACAAGCAAGCAACCATTCACCTCAGCATTGGAAAAGTGAGTTTTGGACCAGAAAAGCTCATCGAAAATGCAAAGGTATTCTTCGCTAGTTTACAAAGCCAAAAACCAGCAAGCCTTAAGGGTATTTTCATCAAGTCGATTGCCATCGCTACGACAATGGGACCTGGCATAAAGGTTGAAAATAACCAGTAACATTTCTCTATGAATAAACGACAATCGCTCCGCTCTTGGCTCGTTCCTACCGGAGCGATTATTGTTTCTGCTGTTTTAATTCTTAATATGTTCTATATGACAAGCGTTCGTCATGACAACGGCGTAGCAAGAAGCACAAACATCGAAGATATAGCGACGACATGCCAGCAAAACAATGTAGCCTCTAACACTACGTACTCTTTTCATATAGCAGCAGAGAAAGGGAACCGAACGTACCTCGTACACACGCCTCCCCATGAAAATCTTGCCGAGCCCCAATCTGTCGTTTTTGCATTTGGTGGCAAGGGCATGGGACAACATAAGTTTGAGCAGATAAGCCAGCTAAATCAACTCCCCGCAATCATCGTATATCCTCAGCCACTACTAGGCAAAGACAAGCAACGTGCGTGGCAAGGCGCTCCCTACTCAAACAAAGCAAACGATATATCTTTTGTGAAAGATATTCTCAATGATGTTTCTCGGAATTTTTGCGTTAACCCAGATAAGGTATTTAGTGTTGGATTTTCAAATGGTGGAGGATTATCATGGATGCTTTCCTGCAGTATGTCTGAGCAGTTTCATGCGTTTGCTATGATCGCAGGCGCGTACTACTATCCTGAGAATAAGTGTCAACCACAAAAAGCACGCTCGATACTCAATATTCACGGACATCAAGACACTGTCGTTCCCTATAATGGGTCAAAAAGAAAACATCTCCCGTCAATAGATTCATGGGTCTCACGTCGCTCAAAGACGAACGGCTGCCCACGCTCATTTCCTGTAGTCAACTACTTTACCTCTGGTGTAAAAACAGAGACATGGAGCCACTGCCGTGACGATACCAATATTGTTAATATCGAGCTAGAGAATAGCGGACATACATGGCCACTTCTCATCAACGATAACAATAGCACTCGTTTTACCACAACGACACAGTACGTGTGGCAATTCTTTGAGAATAGCTAGCGCTTTTTTCTTGGCAAGACCTTCGCTTTTGTAAAATTCTTTGATAATCGACGAAGATTCTTTCGATGAAGGGTGAGCAGTACCAGCACCACCTTGTCGATTCTTCTATGGAAATCTTGTCGTCTCTTGCGTATTGTTGCTATTTGCTGGTCAAGACGACCTTGCATATCACGCAGCGAAAGAGGTATATCATTTGCTGAGATGCGAAGATTTATCATGCTCGCCCATGCTACCGACACATCAATAAGAAATGCAATGCTTGCAGTAGCGGCTATTGCCATAATAATCCCCGGCGAAATTACCGTCAGCCACGACGCGACAAACGGATGGACGACATATAAAAGAAAAAGAGCGAGAATGCCAAAGCCCAACGAGTTTTCCAAGCAAATTCGACCATGGAGGTTGTATGGTTTAGAGCGATAGTCCCACAACCATACATGAAACCACTTTTCCATACAATAATGACCAATGTATTCTACTATCGATGCAAGTACCGCGCTTAGCGCAAATACTGCAAATGGATTGTGGATATACGGTTGAAGAAAGATCAGTATTGCTACAGCTCCTATACCATAAATAGGCAAGAGTGGCGCCACGACAATTCCTCCATTGCGGAAACGCCGTTCGAGCACAAAAAAATAACACACTTCATGAACCCAGCCAATAAACGAATATATAAAGAAATACAGGACATAAAGACTCACATCATACATGTGTCTATGGTATCATAGAAAGCGACATGGGAGTTTATAGCGACACAGAGATTATTGCGGGACTTAAAGCGGGGCATATTATATGCGACCCAGCACCTGCTCGTATCAATGGCAGTAGCATTGACGTGACGCTCGGCTATTATTTTTATCATGCAGGCGGTAACGAACAAAGCGATCGACTATTTAATCCTTTCGACGAAGCTGACGTTATGCGCTATTTTGGAGAATACAAGATAGCCAAACCGTGGAGGGAAGTGCGCAAGAAAATTGCCAGCCAATCAATTGCGACTATCACTCACCTCAAGCATATCCCCGAAGATCATCCTGTTATTGTACTTCGACCAAATGAACGAATTCTTGCTCACACTCACGAGTTTATCGGCATTCTACCCCCTGGAACAACAAGCATGCAAGCACGTAGTACAACAGGGCGTATTGGCATTTCTGCATGCTACTGTGCAGGCTGGGGCGATCCAGGATACGTCAATCGCTGGACAATGGAGATTCACAATCTCAACGAAAACGAGCATATCGTACTCCCCGTTGGGTACCGTATCGCGCAAATTGTCTTTAGTACAACCGGTGACGTCGAGACTGAATACGCCAAGTCTTCAGGAAATTATCAGTCATTATCCGGAAACGATTTGTCCGCTATAAAAAAGACATGGAGGCCAGAGATGCTCCTTCCGCGAGCATACACCTCTCCCGTAACGCTTCCGACCTCAATTGATGGTCTCGACGCTGGATTACTGTAGTTACGTCTTTATATTGCTTTTTTATTGTAATTATGCTATAATAAAAAGGTCGTGAGTATTATAGACCGCCAACCAGCACCGGCCGAGGCCGAAACGTCCGTCCAAGATGTCAAGAATATGACCGTCGACGAGCTTTCTCGACTATTTTTAGCTGACTTTGGAGGAATCTATACTGAAA
>JBATSI010000093.1:0-3333 GCA_049293215.1 Saccharimonas sp. (SeqCode)
GTGAGTATTATAGACCGCCAACCAGCACCGGCCGAGGCCGAAACGTCCGTCCAAGATGTCAAGAATATGACCGTCGACGAGCTTTCTCGACTATTTTTAGCTGACTTTGGAGGAATCTATACTGAAAAAAATAGCGATAGACCTTCTTTTGTCAACAATAGCATGCTCAGTGCGCAAGAGCTTTATCTTAATGGCACCTACAAAGACCTTCTTGATGACAAACAGAAACTTCTTGAGTATCGGAACAGCTTCGAAAGTAGCAAAGAGTTCAACCAATCACTTGGAATTATACAGGATTTCCAGATACTCGAAAAATCTTGGGAATCATATACGCTAGAACAGCAGCTATCACTTCCTAGTCACGACTCAACCACTCCTCATACTATCGATCTCTATAGCGCATTAGGCAAAACACCAAAGTACGCATCACCCCGGCAACGAGAGTCAGCACAAAGCTATTTCACCCAAGACCTCTGGAAACAGCCCATGAAAATGCTTGACGTCTCGAGTCTTATAGAGATAGCTGGCAAGATAAACCTTGAAACCATCCTTATCGAAGCATCGCACACACTTGCTCAGCTACATAGTACTCCATATAAATCACCCGAAACGTACGAAGCAGCCTATAGAAGCGAAGCATTCCTCGCTCCTTTATGTGAAGTTATTGGGTTTGACGGACTTGCTATGGCGCTCCGTAGTACCGTTGCATGTATCGAGCTACGCAACACAGGGAAGGGTGAGTACGTGGATCTCGCTGAGCAATTACTATCAAAACACCAGGAGGGTAGATCGGAAAACGGCGAACACTGTCATGATCAATTGCAGCAAGATGTTCAGTCGATCATGCGTCGTGTCGTAGGAGAGAACTCACACGAGCTTGTTATAGGGAGCGAATCAAGCCATGGCGTTGTTTTTGGTGATGGTGAGTGTCACAGTGGTCATCGCGAGCTACGACTTGTTTGGAGACTTAAGTCTGTTGGCTCACTCGCACGAAAGCTCGCGCGAGAAGCATCAGAAAAACAAAACAAGCACACAGAAATTCCCTCCAGTGAAGCGCTCGACGACCAGTGCGGATACGTAGAGACTCCTCTTGATATCGTGGGAGTAACGCTTATCGCACACAGTAGAGAAGACCTCGTCGCTACCTACGCGGATATTTTTCATCGAATGTCACCACTGTTAAAGAATGACGACAGCCTATCAAATCAGGAGATAGGATCTATCCAGCCGTATCCAGCACCGAGTCGCAAGCATTCATTTCATGTAGAAGGTGACGCTCAGTTTATTTCTGTCATCAAGCAAGCAATGGCCGAGAAGTTTCCCGATGAGCTTGACGAGCTTTCGTTTAAAATAGATAACGATAAGGGATTCCGTGTTGCCAAGATGACTGGTTTTTATACTTCTCATGATGGTGTCGTATCCTTTGAGGTACAACTTCTCACCGAGGAAGATCGTCATACATCACGAGTGGGAACAGCGGCGCATATTTTCTACAAACTGAGCAGGCAACTAGGTCATCGCTACACTCCGACAGAGGAGGATATCCGTGGTCTTGAGCAAATTAACCAGAGAAAACAATATCTCGGCGACGGTGGACTATGCAAAAGTAGCTATGATCGGGTTAATACTATAAACAGAACCTTAGACAACCTTACTCAGCTTAACAAGGGAATGGGGAATATCGCCAGCAGCACTTGCATTACAGAGATGAGTGCGCTATAATAACCCCAGACATTGCCAAAGACAGTAGCGGGTGACTCACCGATAAGAATGCTACCGAGGGAATTAACTCTCTTTATTGTCTTTGAAGCATTTCAAAGACTTTTTTGTCGCAGTGTCGGACATTTACAATGTGGTCGAACAATAATTAACCAAAGAAAAGGAATCGCTACTTTATGGCTATTTCAAAAGACAAGAAACAAGCTTTGGTTGCTGAAATGAGCGAACTTTTCGCCTCTACAAAAGGTACAGCTTTCGCTAAGTATCAAGGAATCAGCGTTGCTGATTTACAGAACTTACGACGTGCTGCACGCGAAGCTGGCGTTGTTATTCGAGTGGTCAAGAACCGTCTTGTACGCGTCGCGATGAACGATGTTGCTGCCTATACGTCAACAGACACTGATGCATTAAAGGGCCAACTGCTCTATGCATTTAGTACTGAGGACGAGGTCATGCCAGCAAAAGTATTGAATGAGTTTGCAAAAACACATCCTACACTCGAACTGGTTGGCGGTTTTAGCGCAGAAGGTCTTGCAATCGACACTACTGACATAGTAGCGCTCGCAAGTCTCCCAAGCAAAAATCAGCTCATCGCCGAGGCTGTCGCGCAACTGCTTTCGCCAGTACACGACGTTACCAACGCTCTATCGGGAAATCTTCATGCATTACTCGATGGCGTAGAAGCAAAAGCTACTGCGTAATCTTTACTGATATCGCGTATTTAGCAATCAAATATATTATCAACCTAGCAAAGGAAGGATCTCCATTATGGCAGATGTAAAAAAACTTGCTGAAGAACTAACAAAGTTGACAGTTCTCGAAGTAAACGAACTAAAGAACGTCCTCAAGGACGAATATGGCATTGAGCCAGCAGCTGCTGCTGTTGCTGTTGCCGGTCCAGCTACTGACGCTGGTGCCGCTGCTGCCGATGAGAAGACAGAATTTACCGTTACCCTCAAAGACGCAGGATCACAAAAAGTTGCCGTTATCAAGGCTGTGAAAGAACTCACAGGTCTTGGTCTTGGCGAAGCAAAGGCACTCGTTGACAACGCACCAAGCCCAATCAAGGAAAAGGTTGCAAAAGACGAAGCTGAAGCTGCCAAAAAAGCGCTCGAAGACGCTGGCGCAACTGCTGAACTCGCGTAATAACCACCTATTTACGACCACATTGTCTGGCATAAACGCTCCGATATTCTCGGAGCGTTTTGTCTTCTCGTGAGATAGGATTTTTTACAACGCTTTTCAAATGACCTCATATTACGCTGTGGAAAAAATATGCTTTACTTGACAATTAGGCTCACAGGCGTTATATATAGGAATGATATTACAAAAACAGACAAGGAATGCGAGAAAAGATATGTCTGAATTACCAGAAAAACAAATCAAGCGACTGCGGTCGCTTATCCAAGAGGCAGAAACAAATTTATCTGCAGCAAAAGAACTTCTTAGCAGTATTGTTGGCGACGATGGAAATGTTGTCGTACCTTCAAATAGCCACGAAGAGGTGTCAGGAAAAATAATTGAAGGCGTCTTCGATGGACAAGTTATGATCGGTCCCGACGGAAAGAACTATCCTGTACCCGCAAACTACGCCAGCAAATCAAAGCTTGTCGA
>JBATSI010000094.1:0-1804 GCA_049293215.1 Saccharimonas sp. (SeqCode)
GACGGTAGCCAGTGGGGTATTAACCTTGAATATGCCGTGCAACCATCTCCAGACGGACTTGCCCAAGCCTTCATTATAGGTGAGAATTTCATCGGCGATGATAAAGTTGCTCTTGTGTTGGGAGATAATATCTTCTACGGGCACCGTCTCGACGATTCGCTCCGACACTCCACCGATCCCGATGGTGGCGTCGTCTTTGCCTATAAGGTATCCGACCCTGAACGCTATGGTGTTGTTGAGTTTGATGAAAACAAAAACGCCATTTCAATTGAAGAAAAACCAGCTGAGCAAAAATCAAATTACGCCGTTGTTGGACTCTACTTCTACGATAACGATGTGGTAGAAATCGCCAAGAATGTCCAACCAAGTGCGCGTGGTGAATTAGAGATTACGAGCATTAACGCCGAATACCTACGACGGGGCAAACTTAAGGTAAAAGAGCTCGATAATGGTGATGTCTGGCTTGATACCGGTACCATCGATAGTCTTACTGATGCCTCAGACTTCGTGCGTGTCGTACAAAACCGTACAGGACAAATTGTGGGATCTCCTGAAAAAACTGCCTGCCAAAATGGCTGGATTACCCACGAGCAACTGAGCGAAATTGCTGAACCTTTGAAAAAGTCTGGCTACGGCAAATATCTCGCGTAAACAGCTTTCTGACAGACAAACCGTCCACATACCCACTAAAGAACGTGGACGGTTTTTATATACTCCAGTATCCCGTTTTGTCACTCCCCTGGCGCGTTATCATGCCTTTTTGCTTCAAAACAGCGATAGCCCGTAAGACTGTCTTTCGATTCTTCCCTATTGTTTGTGCAATTTGATCATAGGTTGCGTGCGGATTTTCTTGAATAACAGCAAAAACTGCCTTTTCAGTAGGATTTACAGGGACATTTACAGGGACATTTACAGGGACATTTTTCGTCTCGAAGTCGATAATGGCCGTTTGATAAAGAAATGACTTTAGATTACGTGCAATTCCCGTGTCGTAATATTGCGTAAGGAGTCGATTAAACTTCGTAATATTATCTGTTGAAATACTCAAAATTCCAGCACCGTGCTGTATGAGAATAGCATTCGCAACGACATTTGCTGTACGCTTATTCCCATCCCAGAACAGTTGATGATACATGATATATAGGGCAATATTTATCGCCCTCTCGGCTGCGCTGACGGATTCATGTAATATCGCAAGAATCTCTTTGTCGACCACTTCCTCCTCGGGTACCGCTGGCCTATGATTTGTCCCCGATATGCCAATCGCTCCAGTTCGCAGCGTACCCCATGCTAAACTTTCGTTGCGTGAAATACTTTCGTTTATCTCTTTAATAAACGCAAGATCAATCTTCTCTGTTTTGATATCGCTTAACACATTTCGCCACGCATCACGAAGATTGAGGATTACTTGTATATCATCGAGTTTTGCGTTTGGTACATTAACGCCATCAAGAATCGCCTCAGTTTCTGGAAAAGTTGTATTCACGCCTTCAAGTTTTGCGGTATTATAAATACTCTCAACTAGAACTTTCTTAGCGAGAAATATGTTTTCATCGAGTGACATGTGAAACTTGTCGTTCATGGTTAGTTATTATAACAGGTTTATAGTATTGTTGCGAAGCATCCGAAGCTAAACTGGTCTGCGGAGTATCCGCAACTATGCCTAAAAATATTTCGCTGGTTACGTGTCACGATAGCGAAGTGCGCATATTCAACCCCCATGGCGGCGGACCTATGCAAACTATTCTCTTAGAGTAACGTCCATAGTTACGTTTATAGTAACTCAATTTTACTATCTATCCAC
>JBATSI010000095.1:0-14457 GCA_049293215.1 Saccharimonas sp. (SeqCode)
GTTTCATTTTATACTTACCTCTGTTATAATGCGATAGCAATGTTAGCAGATATCCATATTACAGAAAAATCATTTGGCCCAAAACTTCTCATGAGTAATATTCACATGAGCGTTAATGAGGGTGAAAAGGTTGGTATTGTTGGGCGAAATGGCATTGGCAAGTCGACGCTTTTTGGTATTTTGACAGGCAAAGATGATGATTACACGGGTGATGTAGTCTATCGAAAAGGTATTATTATTGCGTCTACAGCTCAAGAGCATCATGGTGTTGGTGATATTTCAACACTCGAATATATTCTTGCGGGTCTCCCCGACTATGCTCATTTACGGCACATTATTTCGACATACCCCGACACGATGGGTGATGATATAAAAAAGATTACACAGTACAGCGAGGCTCTTGAGGCTTTTGGTGAAAAAGGGTTTTATCATGTGGAAGAAATAGTTCTTGAAGATCTGAAGCATTTTCAGCTTAGAGGTACGGCTGCGCGGCCACTCGCCTCTCTCTCTGGCGGACAGAAGCGTCTCGTCGAGGTTGTCAAGATCATGCATGCTGATGCCGACCTTGCGCTCCTCGATGAGCCGACAAATCATATGGATTATATTGCGAAACAGCAGTTTATTTCATGGCTCAAGACGGCGACGCAAAGCATGCTGATTATTACGCATGATCGTGACGTCCTCTCGCAGGTTGATCGTATTATTGAGCTAAAAGATGGTGAAAACGTGAGTTTTAATGGTAACTATGATGCCTATCTTCGCCAAAATACGCAAGCGACTGGTGCGGCTATGAATGATTTCGAGATGATCGAAAAACGCATTGCAAATCTCAAGGTAAAAGCAATAGACTATCAGCGGCTCAAAGAGAAGGCTCGAAACCCCGCGACAATTCAGAAGTTTAAGCGGTTGGAACGTAACGCTCGAGCGGAGCTTGCAGCGCTTGAGGCGATAGAAAAACCAACATTTTGGATAGACAAAGCCTCGGCAGAAAACCTTAATTATAAGGTAGCTGGACAGTATGAAAAATTTAAGGCAAAAAATATCAAACTTCATGTGGCGCAGTCTGATTCGCGTTCCAAGCGAGTCTTGGCAAGTGCTCGACAACTCTCGCTTGGCTATGGCGATGAAGCACTATTTGATGGCGTCGATTTTGAGGTTCATGAGGGAGAGGTGCTCGAGCTTCGTGGACGGAACGGTGCCGGAAAGACGACATTAATTCACGCACTGCTTCATCAAAACGATACAACAATCGTCCGTTTTTGTGGTGAGCTATATCTTGATCCACAGGCTCGCGTGGGCGTGTACGAGCAAGAGGTGTCGCCGCAATATTTTGAACTCACGCTTCGTGATGCGATTGAACGAATATATCTCGACAAGGATCTCTCGGTCGGTGAAACAAAGGTGAGGCAACTTATGAGCAACTATCTTTTCAGCGAAAGTGATGGCGGTATACTTGTTTCAAAATTGTCTGGTGGACAAAAAGCACGTTTGCAGATAATATCGATGCTCGCTAATGAACCGCAGCTACTTATACTCGATGAGCCAACAAATCACTTAGACCTTCCAAGTATCGAAGAGCTAGAGACTGCTCTGCAGAAATATGCAGGTGCTATTCTTTATGTTAGCCATGATAATTATTTTAGAGAAAAGCTGAATGGAGCGATTGTTGATATAGGAAGGCAATAGGATTGCCAAGTGCAATCTGCTAATGCTATGATATACGTATATCTTTACAAAAACGCGACGCGACAAAGGCTTTGCTCTCCCAACGGTTGTAGTAGCGTCGTTTGCGCTTCTTATGGTTATGCTTGTTGCAACGTCGGCAGCCGTCAGCATTCGCGAAGGACTATATAATCAATACTACAATAAGCTTGCAAAAGAAGCCGCCGAGAGTGGCCTACAATATGCAAAGGCGTGTATGGATGGCGGTATAAAAACATGGACGAACCCTCTCCGACCAAATAGTGGGTGCGATGGACTTGCGACTCAGTGCACGAACGACGCATGCTATGTCATGAAAAGGGCAAACAATATCCGAACCACCTTTAGCGTCGCAACGCCAACGATTGAGGGCGATGCTTCATCGGCTATTGCGACAGGAACTGTCGAACTGCTGCGCGCAAGTGATGGTGCGGTATGGAAGACATATACGAAATCCGGGAGGAGCGTGAAGGTGCAGCAGACGAGGTCTCTGCAGTGGAAGCAGGCGGTGACCGGTGGCTCTGATACCTGCGCCATCGCCTCCGATAACCAAGTATACTGCTGGGGGCGTAACTATGATGGTCGACTCGGTAATAACTCCACTACAGACTCCTCTGTCCCTGTCGCTGTCACTACCTCAGGTGCCCTCTCGGGCAAGACTATCCGTCAAGTGGCGGCTGGTAACGCCCATACCTGTGCTCTCGCCTCCGACAACCAGGTATATTGCTGGGGGTATAATAGTAATGGTCAACTCGGCAACAACTCCACGACGATGTCGCTTGTCCCTGTCGCCGTCACCACCTCTGGCGTCCTCTCAGGCAAGACGATCCGCCAGGTGACTGCTGGCGGCGCCCATACCTGTGCTCTCGCCTCCGACAACCAGGTATATTGTTGGGGATATAACTACTATGGTCAACTTGGCAACAACTCCACCGCAAACTCCTCTGTCCCCGTCGCCGTGAATAATCTTCCTGATTTTCCAAAGCTCGCGAATACGACATACTTTTTCTAGATCTGCCGTATACTTACAACAATAACGACGCATAGTTGCGTCGTTATATCGTTATTGTTATGTAGTGAGAATAGGTTCTATCTATAGGAGGCTCTTTGCTTTTAATGTCTGATCAATTTTTGCGCGATCGAATCCATAGATGATTTCTCCATCGATGTCGGTGACAGGGATACCTTGCGCTCGTCCATTTGTTTTGGCGATGAGTTCGTCTTGTGCACCTGGGTCGGCTTCGATATCCTTTGAGACATAAGCAACACCGAGCTTGTCGAGGTATTGTTTTTCTGTTTTACAAAATGCGCACCATACAGCGCTATATACGGTAACTTTTGGTGTCGGTGTTTCTTTCATGATATATCCCCTCTTTCTTCTAGTATTTATTATACCAGCCAAGACACTAGCAAACAAGACTATTTTATATGACTTCGCTTGTAAGGTACCATTTGCCATCGTGTGGCGACTGATAGGTGCGCAATGTTATGTCTGGGCGATATATCATGATATGTGCAATTGCATTATTGGCGGCCTGTTTTGATGGGTATGCAGTTTTTTGTTGCTCATTTTTTGCATATGGTAGTTGTCGCTGGACTTTTTTTGTATGATTGTGTCGTGGCACTGTACATCCTCATAGTTACTTGCTATAGTATATAGTATACATGGCACAGCATAGCAAGAACAGAGACGCTCGTAAAAGCGTCAAGGTAGAAAAGCGTGCAGATAATTCTGCAATTGTTGTTGCACTCACCTTTATTGATACGACATGGCGTCTCGCAGTGCCAACAATCGGTCTTCTTTTTGTTGGCATTTGGCTTGATAGTATGTTCAAGACAAAACCAACACTGATGTTTGTTGGTCTGGTGCTTGGTGTTATTGTATCTGTATTACTTGTGCTTATGCAGCTATCTGACCTAAAAAGGGCAAAGGAAAGGCACGAGTCGTGAATCAGCTTATTTTTTTTGCCAATAGTCAGCCGCATATTGCAATTGCACCAGAAACAATTTTTTCTATAGGGCCACTTGGTATTACAAACTCAATGATTTTGGGTGTTTTTGGGTACGCGCTACTGTTGTGGGCGTTCATATACACCGCAAAGGTTGTTCGTACGGGTAAGAAACGCAATCGTCTCGTGCAGTTTATTGTTTGGATTTATGAGGAGCTTCTTTCAATTATCGAGGGCGTTATACCCGACAAGAACATGGCGCGTAGCGTTGCACCACTCCCTATCACACTGTTTTTCTTCATTATTTTGCAATATTGGCTTGGCATATTGCCAATTGCCGGGCCGATCACGTGGGACGGTCAACCGATTTTTCGAGGGTTTGATGCCGATTTGAACACGACATTCGGTCTCGCTATTATCGTGATCGTGGCTACGCAGATATACGCAGTAAAAGTACATGGTTTTTTTGGTAATATAGGCCGATATATACGAAACCCTATCAAAGATCCTGCAGGCGCATTTGAAGGGCTACTTGAGCTTGTTGCCGAATTTTCTCGTATGGTAGGATTGAGTTTTCGTTTGTTTGGCAACGTGTTTGCTGGCGAGGTGCTCCTTGTCATTATCGCGTACCTTACAAAAACGGTTGCTGTTGCTGCACTACCGCCATTCTATATATTCGAACTATTCATCGGTACGATTCAGGCATATATTTTCTTTATGCTTGCAACAGTATTCATCTCTCTCGCGGTCGCTCATCACGGCGACGCACCTCATTCGGACCACTCCCCTGCTGCTCATAAACATGCAACAGCGAGTGGTAACAGCTAACGAAGTAATATAAAACAAAGGAGATTAGAAATGGAAGCATTAGCATTTGCCCTTACGTACGCTATCCCGGCTGCGTTTGCATCAATTGGATGTGGTATGGTTGGTTATTCGGCGATGAACGCCCTAGGGCGTAACCCAGAGAAAGCAAGTGATATTCGAACAATGATGATTCTTGGAATTTCATTTATCGATGCCCTCGCTATTATCGGTGTCGTGGCTGCTATTATCGGTAAGGTGATGTAGTTGATGGTGAGCATGCTCACACAATTTGCGTCAACAGAGTCTGGAAAGGCTGACTTATTTGGTGCGCTTGGCATTGATTGGATGGCCTTGCTTATTCAGATGCTTGCTTTTCTTGTATTGGTATGGATTCTCGCAAAGTTTGTCTATCCAGTTTTGAGTAAAAGTCTTGAAAAGCGCGAGGCGGCGATAGCGTCTGCGGCACGTGCGGCGCGAGATACCGAAGCGCGAACAACTGAGGCGCAGCGTCAGATAGAAGCGATGCTGAGAAATGCACGAAAAGAAGCACACGACATTGTTGCGACAGCGCACTCAGAGGCGGAAACGCTCGCTGGTGACATCGAGCAAAAGGCTCGTGCTCAGTCGGAGCAGATTATTACCGAAGCACATGCATCAATCGATCGGCAAATAGAGACAGCGCGAAAGACGCTCCACAACGAAACAGTTGAACTTGTGGCGCTCGCAAGCAAAAAGGTACTCGGCAAGACAGTTGATGCAAAAGTTGATTCTCAGCTAGTAGAAGCTGCCGTTAAGGAGCAACAGTAAGCACTATGGCAACACGATTGTCCCGACGTCGCATTGCACTATATGCTGCAACGGAGTTGCAACAACACAAGCCAGCCAAGGAAGTGATGCGTCAGATAGCGGCATTTCTCATTGATACAAAACGAACCCGAGAAGCTGGTCTTTTAGTACGATCTATCGAAGAAGAGCTTGAGCGACGCGGCATCGTGATCGCGACGGTTACGACCGCCCATCAGATGAGTGCTGAGCTGAATCGGCAGATTGTATCGCTTCTTTCTGCCGACAAAGTAGTGCTTCGTGCGCAAAACGATACAAATCTCATAGGAGGATTTCTCCTAGAGACGCCAAGCGAACGACTTGACGCAACGATACAACATAAACTAGCCGCTTTGAAGGCAGCTAAGATATAAAGGAAGGATTTTGATGGCTGATTTAGCAGTAGCAGAACTATCAAAAGGCCTGCGTGATGCAATAGAACATCTCGAAGCGACAGAAAAGCTTGAGTCGGTAGGTATTGTCACTCGCGTAGGCGATGGCGTGGCTTGGATTCATGGCCTCACAAAAGCAGGTTACAACGAAGTATTACATATTGAAACGGACGATGGTATTGTTGAGGCGTTTGCGCTCAATTTGATGGAAGACGAAATTGGTGCCGTACTTCTTGGCAGTGATCAAAAAGTTGCGGCAGGTCAAAAAGTTACCCTGAAGGGCGAAGTTTTGAGTGTTCCCGTAGGACCAGAGCTTCTTGGACGAGTCGTCAATCCACTCGGTGAGCCACTTGACGGCGGCCCAGCTATTAAGACAAAAAACCGCGGGCTTGTTGAGCGAGAGGCGGTCGGCGTTATGGGGCGAAAGTCAGTCCATGAACCGCTTATGACAGGTATCATGAGCATCGATGCGATGTTCCCGATAGGTCGCGGACAGCGTGAGCTTATTATTGGTGATCGTCAAACGGGCAAGACTGCTATTGCCCTTGATACGATGATCAACCAAGCTCATCAAAAGACTGGTGTTGTGAATGTTTACGTTGCTGTTGGCCAAAAGTTGAGCAAAATAGCTCGATTGGTTGACCGTCTCAAGCAAGAGGGTGTCATGGAACAGACGATTATTGTTGCGACAAGCCCGGCTGACCCTGCCTCACTTCTGTATCTTGCGCCGTATGCAGGTACTGCAATGGGTGAATATTTCCGCGATAACAAAAAGCACGCGTTGATTATTTACGACGATCTCACGAAACACGCAGTCGCATATCGTCAAATGTCACTTCTCTTGCGTCGTCCACCAGGTCGCGAGGCGTTTCCGGGTGACGTATTTTACCTTCACTCGAGACTTCTTGAGCGATCGGCAAAATTGTCAGACGAACTTGGTGCTGGATCTTTGACGGCACTCCCTATTATCGAGACACAAGCTGGAGACATATCTGCGTATATTCCGACAAATGTGATTTCAATCACCGACGGACAGATTTTTATGGAAACAGACCTGTTCTACCAGGGCATCCGTCCAGCTATTTCAGCAGGACTTTCGGTTTCGCGTGTTGGTGGTGCGGCACAAACGAAGGCCGTCAAAGCGGTCTCTGGAAATCTAAAACTAAGCCTTTCGCAGTTTCGTGAGCTTGCAAGTTTCGCGCAGTTTGGTAGCGATCTCGATGCCGACACAAAGGCGCAAATTGCTCGTGGTCAACGTTTGACAGAGCTACTCAAGCAGCCACAATATCAACCTATGAGCGTATGGGAGCAAGTTGCAAGTATTTTCGCTGTAACCGAGGGCGTCTTCGACGACGTTGCGCCAGCAAAGATCAAGGAAGCACAGAAAGCTTTGCTAAGCCGATTATGGGCTCAGCATAAAGACGCGATGCAGACGCTTAATAAGGGTGATAAGATGCAAGATGCTACAGCAAAAACGATTCGTGAAGCTGCAAAGGCAGTTGCGAAAGGATTCGAGGACTAAATGAGCTCGACGCAGCAACTAAAATCTCGTATTCGCTCAGTGAAAAGTACGAAACAAATCACTCGTGCAATGCAGATGGTGGCAGCAAGCAAAATGCGTCGAGCGCAAGAGGCTAGCAAGACAACGATGCCCTACACAAGAGCGGCGCGACGATTGCTGCACTATTTGGCGGGGCAAGGCGCTGCAACGAGTCACCCACTATTTGCAACACGTGACATTAAGACGCGTCTTATTGTTGTCATTGCGGCCGACAAAGGTCTTGCTGGTGCCTATAACGCCAACGTGCTGAAACAATATGTCCAGCTTTTGCAGTCCGATGAAAACCATCACATAAAAGACAAGACGATTGCCGTAGGGAGAAAAGCGAGTCAGTTTGTGACGCGGCTTAAACATGTTGAAGTTGTTGGAGTTTATGACAACCTCCCCGACAAGCCGAGCGACACAACTTTTCGTGCGATTCTTGATAGCATCCATGATATGTTTGTAGCGCAAGAGGTTGATGCGGTTGACATTGTATTTACTCGATTCGTCAATAGCATGACACAACAGGCCGATACGGTACGATTACTCCCCGCTGGTATAACTCCCGAAGGCGAAGATGACGTTGCCGATGAGGCACGATTCGAGCCTAGTCCTCGGGCAGTGCTTGATGCGATCGCTACCCGTATGATAGGAGCAAGAGTGTATCAAGCGCTTCTTGATGCGCGCGCATCTGAACATAGCCAGCGGATGCTTGCGATGAAAAGCGCGACGGACAATGCGACCAATCTTGTTGATGATCTGACACTTGAAATGAATAAACAACGACAAGGCGCGATCACCCAAGAACTAACAGAAATAAGTGCAGGCGTGGAGGCAATGAGTTAATGAAAAAGGAGCAGAAGATGAGTAAAGATACTGGAGAGATTATCCAAATCGTAGGCGTGGTGGTTGACGTCGAGTTTAAGGGCGTTGATCGATTACCTTCAATCAACGATGCACTTCAAGTGAAGCATGGCGATCGATTACTGACGCTTGAAGTTGCGCAGCACCTTGATGAGCATGTTGTCCGTGCGATCAGTCTTCAAAGTACTGACGGCTTAGAGCGCGGCGAAGCAGTAACGGCGACAGGTGCGCCTATCAGTGTTCCAGTTGGGCCAGAGACGCAAGGCCGCATGTTTAACGTTGTTGGCGATCCTATTGACGGCAAGCCTGCGCCAAAGGGAGCAAAAGCGCCGATTCACCGTGAGCCACCTGCGTTGAGTGAGCAGACAAACAAAACTGAGATCCTCGAAACAGGTATTAAAGTGATTGACTTGATTGCACCAATCGCAAAGGGCGGCAAAGTGGGTCTCTTTGGTGGTGCTGGTGTGGGAAAGACGGTGCTTATTCAGGAGCTTATCAACAACATCGCAAAGTTTCATAGCGGTAACTCGGTGTTTGCTGGCGTTGGTGAGCGAACGCGAGAAGGAAATGATTTGTATTACGAAATGAAAGAGGCTGGTGTACTTGATAAAACAAGCCTTGTCTTTGGCCAAATGAACGAACCGCCTGGAGCACGTTTGCGCGTAGCGCTGAGCGGTCTTGCGATGGCGGAGGCATTTCGCGATGAGGGGAAAGACGTGTTACTCTTTATTGATAATATCTTTCGCTTTACGCAGGCTGGATCTGAGGTGTCTGCCCTGCTTGGTCGCTTACCAAGTGCTGTGGGCTATCAGCCAAACCTACAGCAAGAGATGGGTGCGTTGCAAGAGCGTATTACGAGTACAAAAAAAGGATCGATTACATCCGTGCAGGCTGTGTATGTGCCGGCTGATGACCTCACCGACCCTGCGCCAGCAACGACGTTTGCGCACCTCGATAGCACTATCGTGTTGAATCGTGGACTTACTGAGATCGGTATTTATCCAGCGGTTGATCCGCTTGATTCCAATAGTACAATTCTTGATCCTGAGGTGGTCGGTGAAGAACACTATTCGGTCGCTCGTGAGGCGCAGCGTATTTTGCAACAGTACAAGGAACTCCAAGATATCATAGCTATTCTTGGTATGGAAGAGTTGAGCGATGACCAAAAACAGGTTGTTGGACGTGCTCGTCGGTTGCAACGCTTCTTGGCGCAACCATTTCATGTTGCCCAGCAGTTTACGGGTAATCCAGGTGTGTACATAGAGGTGTCAGATACAGTTAAGGATGTCAAAGATATTCTGGCTGGAAAGTATGACGATAAACCCGAAAACTGGTTCTATATGGCACCAGGTCCTCTGAGCGAAAAGAAAGATTAGAAAACATAGCTCTACATAACCATCTCATGCATTGCTGAGGTGGTTATATTTTGACTAAAAATAGTTTTTGTGTTAAAATAGATATGTGGACAAGAAATTCTTGTCAAGTTCATCGATAAGGAGGTGCTCCTGTGCGCCCAATGGATGATGGCAACAATGTCTATCGAGGTAAGGAGATGGAGTCTTGGATGGAGCGGCCCAAGGGGCCGTATGACATAGAGAGGTTTCCTGTCGTAGTGTCGCTTCTTGCCGCACTTGTTGTGGCGGGGATTGCTCTCGCGCTCTTCTCGATGGGTGTGTTCAGCCCAGGAATGCTCGTGGGGACTTTCATTGTCTCCTTCCTTGCAGTCCTGGCAGTCATGCTGGCGGGGAGGATCAAGAATGGCATCGTGGCGATTGTCACTTTTGTGCTCATCGTGCTACTCTTTGTCCTTGCCTTCCTGCTTTTTTGGCGCTGATGGCGCTGAACTTCGTTTTTCTATCCACCGCAGAGGAGGGTGAGTGACTGCTCCCCTTCTCTGCCTAACCCTGGCTTTCCCTCGCGCTTTGCGAGGTTTTTTGCTACAATAAGGGTATATGGATTTTGAACTCGTTACGCTTACAGGAAGTACATTATATGAATCAATCTACGAGGTTATGCTGTCGACGCCCGATGGTGAGATCTCGATATTTCCTGACCACGAAGCGCTGGTGACGCTTGTCTCGCCAGGTGTTATCGCGATACGCCGTCGCAAGACAGATACTGACGATCAAATTGAATATTTTGCTGGTTCAGGTGGTGTTGTCGAAATCGGGCACAATCACATTCGTTTGCTAGTCGACGAGGCAGAGTCTGGTGATGATATTGTCGAAACGGAGACCCGCGCTGCGTACGAAAAGGCGCTGAGCTTACAAGAGAACGCACACGATCAAGTCGAACTTGAAAAGGCCCATCAGCTCGTTGATCGGCATGCAGTACGGCTCAAAGTCGCTGGGCTACGTCGGCGCAAGCGATCACTATAAATGATTAGCTTACGGATTTGAGAATAGTTCGTACTTCGTCAGTACTTTTGGTATGCATAAGCTGATCGCGCAGTGAGCTTGCTCCATCAAAGTCTCGAATATATATCTTGAAAAACCGCTTCAGCGTTTCGAAAGGACGCATTGTTTTTGGTTGGTATTGATCGAATAAATCAAGATGGTCATGCAGTAATGAAATAAGTGCTGATTTTGTTTGTTCTTCTGATAGTGTATGAGGCATTTTTTCGAAAGCAAATGGATCAGAAAATACACCTCTTCCTATCATAATGCCATCAATGCCTGGATGTTGTGCAATAAGCTGAAGCCCATGAGAACGATTACGAATATCGCCGTTGATGATAAGCTTTGTACGAGGTGCAATACTATCCCTCAGAGCAATGATGTCGTCGATGAGCTCATAGTGAGCGGGTACCTTGCTCATCTCCTTTTTTGTTCGCAGGTGAATAGTGAGTGCAACAATATC
Source organism: Saccharimonas sp. (SeqCode) (assembly GCA_049293215.1). Lineage (GTDB taxonomy): Bacteria > Patescibacteriota > Saccharimonadia > Saccharimonadales > Saccharimonadaceae > Saccharimonas. Next base: position 10,938 of record JBATSI010000095.1, read on the forward strand.
TTGGGATAGTAATATTGATAGCCACTCGCGCCATTCGTTGGTATGTGTGTACCCAAGCCGCGTCTTAACGCTGACGGGCAACCCTGCAGTTTTTGCCGCAGCAATAGCAGCAATTGCAACGTCTGGCTTACGAATGAGTGCAGAACCACCACTTTTGATGGCGCTTTTTGCAGGGCATCCCATATTGATATCAATACCATCAAAACCGAGGTCGGCGCAATGTTTCGCAAACTGCTCCATGTCGCCTGGCTCGCCACCCCATATTTGGGCAATGAGCGGATGCTCGTCGTCGGTTTTTAGTAGGCGTCCAGCAATGGCGCGGTCACCCGCATGGACCCACCCTGTTGCGTTGGCAAACTCTGTCAGAAAGACGTCGGGCTCGCCCGCCCTTTTTATGACATGACGAAATACAACGTCTGTCACGGCTTCCATGGGCGCCAAAACAAAAAATGGTGTTGGTAGTGTGTCCCATATGCTTTTCATCTCTGTTATTTTACCACAAAAAGAAAACCCCCGCTTTGCAGTGCAAAGCGGGGTGCTCGCGTGGTTTATGCCACACGAAGATTTAAGGAAGGCCTATAGTACAGGCAAACTATGTAGCGACATCGTTGTTGCTACGCTAGGCTTCCCGATGATGCCAGGTAGGAGCGGGCGACTCCTATCATAATTGACACCATTCACCTCTGGAGTAGAGAGAAAGCTCCAGGCCTGTCGGTGATGCTTTTGATTGTCGGGGTGGCAGGAGTCGAACCTGCAATCTCTTTTCGTTGGACGAAAAGGCTCTACCAGTTAAGCTACACCCCGTGCGGCGGCCAAGACTGACACTTGACCACCCAGCCCTTATCGGGCTTTTCCGGTGCCTCCGCACCGGGAGCAGATGCTGGATCCGAAGGATCCAGCACCCCCGATCCCGTAGGTGCCTGTTCCACTACAGGCGGGACAGGGGTTGTCCCTGTTCTCTTCCTGCCTCTTCTGGTCTGGGGACTTGAACATTGCGGCCTCCGTCTTGTATAGAGAAAGAGCATACACAACAATCAAAAGAGCACTTTTGCGAGTGCTCTATAGGTAAGGTATCGGACCTCACTTATTGTGCACACCCAAAAGTTTTTTTATTATAGCAGAAGTAAAGTATTTAGTCAACAGTGGGGTCATTCACCGTCATGTGCTTGGCGTATAAGGTCTTGCTCGAACTGAATCATGCCTTTGTAGGTTGGCTCGTAAAGAGATATATCAGGAAGATCGAGTGTGATGATACAGTTCCACACTACTGATAACAATACTTTAAACTCATTGAGCTCGGTCTCTGAAAATGTAGTGCTGAGCGAATGGATGTTGCCCTGTTTGTCTGGCTCAACGAACTGCAATACGGCACCATTGAAGTCGTATTTCGCGTAGTCTCGTGAATACTTGACAAGCAATTCATAGAACATAAGCTGTTGGCGGTACTTGTGCAATTTGATTTTTTCGTAGTCGCTCTTTCCTTTCCATTCGCGACTCGGTGAGCCGGTTTTGTAATCGGTGACGGTAACGGATTTTTCCGAGAAATCGACAAGATCGAGAGACCCTGTAAGGTGTGCTTTGCCAACAAATACGTTTTGGTTTGCAAAGTTGAGCTCGGTCTTTTGTGTCTTTTCGAATGTCGTATAGTGCTTGTTGAGAAATGTCCCCAGTGCATCAAGTCCGCGTTTACTAAAGAACGTGAAATCGTCTTGCGACAGATGTTGTTTTTGCAGCTCCTTTTCAAAAATGCCAAGGAGATCTTCGATAGGGCGAGACTTGCCTGTTGCAGCGATGTGATTGTGCGCCTGCTGTAATACGCTATGAATGGCGGTTCCATATGCGGCGTTGGCACTTTTTGCCTGAGGAAAACGCAGAAGATTGTTTGCCAGGAAAGTTAACGGACCGCCACGCGACACATCGAGAAAGTTATTGAGGTGTGTCGCGGATAGCTTATAACGATCAAGCTGTGGCTGAAGGAGCTCTCGCAGCCCTGTGGTTGGAGGAGCGAGCAGTTGTTGCTGCCAATCAAGTTCAAGTTGACTGGCGATGTCATGGATTGATTGAGGCGCGTGAACCTCGATTGGGGTGAGTTTTGTGCCAAGGAGGAAGCTTGCTGGAAGAGTTGTTTTGGCATTGTCGCTTTGAAGACTGTAGCTTATTGTGAGCAATCTTTTGGCACGCGTCATGGCAACAAAGAAGAGCCTGAGCCGTTCATCGTAAGTCGAACCTGCGGGAGCAATAGGAAGATTTTCTGGATAACTGATAAGTCGAGACGGTGAGTGCACTCGTTGGCCCCAAGCGCTATCAACCGCTCCAATAATGTATACGTGGTCATATTCGAGCCCTTTTGCTTTATGCGCGCTCATGAGATTGATTGCACCCTGTTCTGTTTCGGCGCGTTGTCGCAGGGTGGTGATTGGTGTGTTGAGCTGACGATGCAGATCGATGAAAGTAAGGAGGTCGTGCAAAAGAGGTGTATCTTCTGATGAACGAAATTCTCGTAATTTACTACGAAGCGTTCGTAGTGCCTCGAGATATGTCAGATAGGCATCAGGTTCATCGCGAAGCTTCTCTTCTGAAAAATAATAGTCGTATAGAGGCGAGCGGTAGGTTGTTTCATTGACGTCGCTTTCGCCCACTTCTTGCTTACCGATGATGTGATCAAGAAGTATCTCAAGTGGCTGTGTCCTTGCTTGTTGAGAAAGATCAATGAGCCACTGTATAAGCGGAGCAAATTCGGGAGATGCAAGCATTGTTTCACTCCATGTTTGATGATGTTGCCATGCTTGGAGACTGAGTCGCCACACGGCATCATTTGCATAGGAAAACGCTGGGTGCGCGAGCAATTCCGGAAGAAGACTGTCGGCGGTATCGAAATTGCCTAAACTATAGGCGTCGACAATACGAGCGATACGCTCGATGGCTTTGATAGGTTCAAAATCAAGGACGTTATCCCGCCGCTCATAGTTGACATTAATTCCCTCGGCATAGAGATATGGTAAAAGAGCAACGAGCTCTTGGTGTCGCTTTGCGAGAACCGCAATCGACGCTGGCGTCTCACCACCATCGATGGCACGGCGAATTGATTGTGCGAGCCATTGTCGTTCCTGAATGCTTGTCGGAATCTCGTATAGCTTGACAGCACTATTGTCTGGTGCGTGGTGCGCGGTCAATGTTTTGTCGATAGATTCGATAGTCGATTCAAGTCGATCACTCCCCTGGCTAATGACATCACGGGCGCTTTCGAGGATACGCGCACTTGAGCGGTAGTTGTCGATAAGCGTCACAAGTGAAACGTCGCGATACTGTGAGATGAACCGGTGGATGTTGTTAACATCTGCTCCCTGGAAACTATAGATTGCTTGATCGTCGTCGCCTACAGCCATAATATTGGGTCGACCTTCGTTGACGGGATTGTCGGTAAGCCCAAACAATACACGAAGTTGTGCAAGGTTGGTGTCCTGAAATTCGTCAACCATGATGTACTGGTATTTTTCCTGAAGATTGAATTTCAGTTCGG
>JBATSI010000096.1:0-5017 GCA_049293215.1 Saccharimonas sp. (SeqCode)
GGATGTCAAGGGAAATTATCAACTATCTTCACGCATATCGCGGATAGGGCTACGGCGGACATTACGAATGAGCGGCTGAATACTTGCTATCATGCAGATAGCGAAGATTAGCCCAACAATAACAAGAAGGAGCGGCGACTCAAGATTAAATAGGCTAAACGTCGGCGCATTGTCGACGATACCAAATACAGCGACGGCGGTATCTGTCAGTGCTTTTCCGTAGAAATAATCGACAGCAAAGGCAGCAGCGATACCGAGCACAGCTGAGGCGACGGCTACTTGCAGCGCAACGAGCAGAACATACACAAGATAAATGCCTGTCACGTCACGACGCTTTGCACCCATAGCACGATAGATAGCGGTTTCTTTGCGATTCTCCGCCATAATGCGAGAAATTGTGAACCATATAATAGCCGCCGCAAGTCCTAACGCAGCCGGAAATGCAATACTTGCAATCCTATTGAACAAATTACTAATCTCGTCGAGGATAAGGTAGTTCGACCCGTACGGACTAGCGAGAAATCGCCTATTGCAGTTCATCTCTGAATCCGGGCATGTTTCAGCATTGAGGAATGCTCGCGCTTTTTCGACAGAAGGAAATTCCAACACTCGCGTCGCAAGGTCGTCGTCCACCATACCATACCGAAGAACCCTTGCGCTATATTCTTTTTGTATATCGCCCACCTTTACGGCATCCGGGAGAGAATCATACATCTGAATCGGGATATCAACGGCCATTGCGTTATCTTGCGAGACAAGGAGGTTCTTAATATATTCATCAATGCCTTTTGTGTAATCTGTATACGGCTCAGCATACTTAACGCCAACGATCTGAAATGTAAGCATTTTATGAGTCGGCGCACTATACGTTCCCAGTTTTTTCTCCGTTTCTTCAGCTTTTGTATCGGCTCTTTTCTCAACGGCTGTTCGCGTATCTTCTTTTAGAACAATGGCTCCACATGCTTCTTTTGGATAATCATAGATGAGTGAGGGCTTTTGATAATTTTTATTTCCTTCGTTTCCTTTTGCTTCTGCATAATCTCGCTGAATTTTATCGAGCATAGCTTGCTCTGCTGAATTACGGTAGCACGCCTGATAGGTGGTACCGCTCAGCTTCTTTTGAATATCCTCAAGCCACGCTCTTTTATCAGTTGCATCATCCGGCTCCTTGCCGATTCCTACTTTCTCGCCAAATAGCGAGACGGCTTCCTGTGCAGAAATAACAACAGGAATACCCTTTAGTCCGGTGCTATCGGTTATTGTCAGGTATCGTGAAAGAATATGCTGGTCGGTAAACTGATAGCTCCCATTATACACTGCGTGAGTATACACTCCCTGGACTGATGGCCCACCCTTCTGTTCGGATGCGCTAAAGTCTTCCTTGTTGTTTTGTATAAGACGAAGGTTTGGTAGCGGAGAGATCATACTCGCCTTACCTACGAGAAAATAACCACTCGCATCATATTGCGCACCAATACGCTGCAAATCATCAATCTTATTGTCTGCTGTTTTTATATACGTATCGAATCGTTGACCTCTCAAGCTTTCAATGACTGGAGAATCCCAATTAATCATAACTCGCTGCTCCTCGGGCATTGATTCAGAAAAATAGGCTGCAGGCTTCAGCGCGGGGATCTCCTGCTCTTTTGAATATTCTATGCCGAGAGACTTATATGTGTCCTTTAGCGCTTCATAGTACTGCTTTTCGGCTGCTTTTATTGTATGGACATCCTCTAATGAGAGTGGCTGCTTGAAGTCAACTTTATCATAGGGTATATGCGGACTTACCTTCACAAGATAGCGGTCATTGCCTGCTTTTTTGATAAACGCTGTTGCACTTTTTTCTGCGCCGGTAAATACAATTACCATCGCAATGAGAGCGGCGAACAAAAGACTTGCAACAACAATCGACGCGACGAGCATACCTCTTTTTGAATGAAGTTTTGTTTTTGCGAGCTTCATCGCATACGATGGGCGTATCATACAATCGCTCCGTCTTTTAGCTCAATAATACGATCCGCCTGATGAGCAATGTTCGCGTCGTGCGTCACAACGATTATCGTCGTACCGAGCTTGTCGCGAATTGAGCGAAACAGGTCGATGATTGACTTGCTATTTGTTGAGTCAAGATTGCCCGTTGGCTCATCCGCCAGAATAATGCGTGGGTTATTAATCAGCGCACGAGCAATCGCTGCACGCTGAATCTGCCCGCCAGACAGTTCCTTCGGAAAATGCGTGGCGCGCTCCGACAGTCCAACCTGCCGTAGCAACTGCTCAACCCTCGCATCAATATCCTTTTTCTTTTTGCTGGTGAACATTGCGGGGACGGCAACATTATCATTCAGGCGCAAAAACGGTTGGAGATAGAATGATTGAAAGATAAAACCAATCGTCTCCTGACGAAGTCGGCTCAATGCTCGATCGTTTAGACTTGTCACTTCTTTTTCTTCAATAGCAATACTTCCCGACGTAGGCTTATCGAGACAACCAATAATCTGCAGTAGCGTACTCTTGCCGCTTCCACTTGCACCCGTAATTGCAACAAACTCACCCCTTCCGATAGAAAGAGTTACATCTCGCAAGGCATTGATGGTTTGCCTGCCAAGCTTGTATGTTTTTGACGCATGATGAACAGAGATTATTTCGTCTTCTGCTACTTGATTCCGGTGATATTCTCGAGTGGACGTCGCAATCGTAGGCATTTGACGGTGCGCGTAATCGCTAAGCGCAGCATGAGCTGCCGAAATATCTCCACCAAATAAAGCTATAAATTCTTTAATTTTATTTTCTTTATTATTTTCCATGCCCACTTATTCTGTGTAAGATGTGTATTGTACTTTATGCTTATGGCTAGTATATCATAAAACCATATATACATAGGTTATGATTGATGGGATCGGTTTCTTCGTTTTACAGTGCTTCGCTATTCTGGTAGGTAAGACTTAATTAGCCCTTAGTGTGCAAAGCCAATATGTTCGCGGTGATGCGCAGGGTGCGCAATCTCATCGACAATTGCCGTCGCAAAATCTGCCCCAGAGATTGCCGAGATACCATTGTCGTCGCGAATCGCAACCTCTCCACTCACGCGATATGTGCCGCGCGCTTCCCCTGGAGCATGTGCACCAAATATTTCAGCAGGGCTCACGTAGAGCCAATCGAGCGACACAGGTGCTTTTGCTTGAAGCTTCTCCAGAAATGTCGCCATTTCTTTCGCTTCCGCAACAAACGTAGGCGGAAATTCGCCAGCATCAACGACACGTGGCGCACCTTCGTCTAAGCGCAACGAGCCAAACCCACCAACAACGATAAAACGCGCACCCATTTCTGCCGCCTGTATAGCAAGTGGCCAATATATGCTATCTATCTTACCGACCAATTCACCTCGTGGAGCAAGACTCGCAACAATAGCATCAGCGCCGTTCACAGCTTTTGCAAGCACGGCCTCATCTGTTGCTTCACCATATTCATGACGAACACCTTCAGTCGCCTCCTTGGGCTCGGACCTACTCAGTGACGTTACGTCATAATGACGCTTTGCCGCTTCTTTAGCGATTGCCGTGCCCACATACCCTGTGCCACCAAGTATAGTTATTTTTGTCATAATATCGCCTCCTTTTCTACTCTATCTAGTATAATCTAGCACCGCGTTAACCTCAACATACCACAAAGACAGTCACCGTAATACTTGCTCTTAGACTGCAAAATATAGCCATCGAGCAACCCTCTCCTTTAAGATGTCATACTGCAATCTAGTTTCGTCATCAGAGAGTACCTTATCTCGTATATTTTTATATCGAGAATTCAGCTGTACGGGCGCGGACGAAAAGCTTACTGCTATATCTCCATATTGCTGTCGAGTTATGTCGACAACGGCACCGTTGTCAAGCACGTTATAGCAATGCTTTTCATTAATCCCATCCCCTCTCACCTGAACGCGAAACAACTCTCCACCAAAATAATCTTGAACGACAAGTGATGAGACGACGCGCTGTCCGCGAGATATAACACACTTAATTTATTTCTTCGCTTTCCCATAACATCTCAACATACAGGTCGAGTAGAAGCATCAAGATAGTATTCGCTCCTGAATACGCTTGCTATGCAACTCCGAAAGCATGAATTTCACATCAGCGGCAGTACAAACTGTAGCGACAAGGTACAACGAACAGACTAATGAGACGTGAAGTTTTCGCACCAGAGAAAAAACGCCACCAAAAGGTGACGTTCTTTCTCTGGTGACCCACGTGGATATTACCTGGAACTCTTTTCTACCCTATTTAATCAATTTAACCGACAAACTCGAAGGTCTTGGCTTTCGGTATGTTGATAACGAAGTAATGGCACCAAAGGAGGTAACAGATGAAAAGTGATATAATCAAAGTAATGAAGAAAGTTGATGAGCAAATCGGTTACGATCTCAACGAGCAGGATATCGATGCAGTCTTGCGTTATATGAAGTTGAACGATCCTGAGAACGCTACGCCAGAAAGGGCGATACGCTTTTTGGTAACGTGGAAGAAAAGCCTACGTGAGCGTGATGTCAACAGTCCCCTTGAGACGGATCTCGATGAGTTCTATAAAGAATTTACCAAGACTGACTCAGAGTAATTGAATGTCCAGACTAGACTATGGTTATCGCTAATTACGGCCACCATAGCTATTGAAGCCTGGTGATGTCGATTGAGTAAATTCATACCCCTTTAGTTGACTGGAGTCTATGTCGACTACAAACTTAGAGGTATAAGTGTCGTCAGATATAGTTAAAATCTCCGAATTGCTTGTATCTGGCGTGTCTAAGTAAAGCCTACCGGGATAGGCGCACGATACAAAGTCGGACGAAGAATCATACCTGAGTGCAATCTCTTTCAACTCTTCGCAAAGAGCCTCGGTAAAATCCCCAGACCCGTCTAGGGCATTTTTCGCAGAAGCAAGGCGAGCTTCAGCCAGCACGACGGAGCTAGTATCTATACTTATAGGCTGCTCCTCTTCGGCGGTTTGACGGTTCTCAGATTGATAG
>JBATSI010000097.1:0-2613 GCA_049293215.1 Saccharimonas sp. (SeqCode)
CTCTAACTCCATCTACGCCAAACCGATAAAAAAATGCTTCGTAGCTCCTCCAGGCTACGTCGTGTGGTCAATCGATTATGCTGCGCTAGAAGACAGAGTTATCGCTTCTTTAACCAAAGACAAAAACAAATGCAATCTCTTCCTAGAAGGACTAGACGGCCATTCAATGGGTGCATTAGCTTACTTTCCCAAACTAATAGCACAGGAAATGGAAATAACAGGAGACATGTCTACAGACGCAAAACTTTTTAACACATTGCGCAAAACAAACCCTACTCTAGAAAAACTTCGTTCTATTGGAAAACGTGCAACATTTGGACTTTCTTACGGAGCATTCCCACCAAAAGTAGCAAACTCTTTACAAATTCCAATCAACGAAGCTGAAGGAATTTTCGACAACTACCACCACGTTCTCTACCCTGCAATCACTGACTTCAGGGAAAACTACGTACTTCCAACCGTAAAACAAGATAAAGAAATCCACTGCGGTCTCGGCTTCAAACTTCGCACAGAACGTCCAGACTCTGACATCCGTACCCTCTCTAATGCAACTTGTCAATTCTGGTCAATATTAACAGCAATTGGAACAAACGAACTACATCACCGCATCGACGAAACCTTCGTCTCTAGTGACACAGTTCAAGTAACCGCAACAATCTACGATGCAATCTACGGCATCTGTCTAGCAGACCCTGAAGTAATCGAATGGCTGAACAACAACATCGTAGAAATTCTAACAAAAGACTTCATCGTAGACCAAACAATTAAAAACGAAGCCAACCTAGAAATCGGCACTTCTTGGGCTTCCCTAAAAGAACTCCCAAACAACGCCCCTCTAGAACTAATCAAAGAAACCTTAAAGGAAATAGTATGAACCTACCTAGACTCTACAAATTTACAAAAACAAAAGCAATCCAAATCTGTGACATCTCCGTTTCCGGAGCTGTAGTCTCAACCACTTTCGGACAATTAGACGGAAAGCTACAAACCTCAACAGATACCTGTTCACCAAAAAATACGGGACGCTCTAGCGCAACAACAGCAGAGCAACAAGCAATCCTAGAAGCACAATCAAAATTTGCCAAAAAAGTAAAATCAGGTTACTCTCAAGAACTAACATCTACTCCGACAGTGCAACTACCTCAAAAAGTAAAAACCTATCAGGACAATAAACACTTAGTCTCGCACCCTTGCTACGCAACTCCAAAGTACAACGGACTAAACGGAACCTACTGGCTACTTCCTGACAAAACTTTAAAACTAACATCAAGGGGCGGAGATGAACTACCTCCAATCCCGCACCTAGAACCAACAATTCTAAAAATGATGGAACACTTTAAAACCACATGCATCAACGGAGAACTCTACATCAATGGAGAATCACTTCAAAACATAACCTCTGCTGTAAAAAAGCCAAAAGAACTAAGCAAATCACTAGTATTCATCCCCTTTGAACTACCATTAGTCTCAGCTCCTTACAAAGACAAAGTCGCTCTACTAATCAAGTACATTCCAATAGTGCACATTACTAGAGAAGATATGCTAGAAGAATTCTACGCAGCAACAGTTGAAGCTGGCTATGAAGGAGTCGTAATCTACAACACAGACTCCATCTACCAATTCAACCAACGCTCATCTACAGTTCTAAAATACAAACCAGTAGCAGACGCAGAGTACAAAATCCTCTCTTACACTACCGACCGAAACGGTCACCCAGTTTTCACTTGTGAAACCCATGATGGTAAACAATTCAAGGTAAAACCAAAAGGAACTGACGAAGAACGTAAACAAATAATCACCAACTTCGACTCCCAGTACAAAAACAACTACTACAAAATCGAGTACGAAATGCTTTCAGACTCCGGAATTCCCTTAAAAGGAATAGGGGTAGGTTTAAGGAGTTGTGATGAGCAAGGAAACCCTGTAGATTAAGACGAAATAAAGTCTAAGTATTGTATACTTCTAAAACTAAAACAGTAAAGGAGTTACAATGTGGACAAAAGAGAAAGTATTAGAAGAAGCTTCTAAACTAACTACCATGAAAGAGTTAGAGGAAAATAAAGCCCTTTCAAGTGCAGCCTTCAGACTTGGAATTAGAGATGAAGCAACAAAACATATACCTAGAAGCAGAAAACAGTACAAAAAAGATATCACTAAAAAGGAAATGCTTGATATAGCTAAATCCTACGAGAACAGAAAAGAATTTGAAAAAGAACACTCAAGCCTTTATAAAAATCTTACTAAAGAAGACTTGATGTTGGTATTTGGACCTCCCCAAAAAGCCTCAATAAAGTACTCTGAGGAGTTTTTGTTAGATGAAGCTAAGAAGTTCTGTACCAGAAATTCTTTAAAAGTTTCAAATCCTAATATATACAATATTATAAGAAAAAGAGGACTAATAGAGAAAGCATTTGAACATATGGATAGTCCTAAGAATGTTCCTTATACGTATGAAGAATTGTGTAGAGAAGCTTTGAAATACTATACTAAACAAGCTTTTATACTGGGTTCCTATAATCAGTATCAAGCAGCATGCAGACATACAAACTTTAAAGAAATATGCTCTCATATGGTACCAGGAAAAATAGCTATAAATTATGATAAGCCTATGTG
>JBATSI010000098.1:0-2024 GCA_049293215.1 Saccharimonas sp. (SeqCode)
CAAGGATTCCGCCGATTATCGTCAATACGATTGCTTCGGTAAGAAACTGCATCATGATATGACGTGTTTTTGCACCTACGGCTTTTCTGAGACCAATCTCACGAGTGCGTTCAGTTACGCTGACGAGCATGATATTCATAATACCTATGCCGCCTACGAGTAATGATACAGCCGCGCTGATCATGAGAACCTTGCGAAATAAATCAGTCAAACCAGTAATAGAGCTCAGTACTTCGGCAGAACTCTTGATTGTAAAATCAGCCTCGTCTGTATTGGCATAACCATGTTTCGCCAAAAGTATCTCTTCTACGTGCGTTTTCACTTGCTCCACAGATGCTTCGTCGACAGCCTTTACGATGATTGAACCGTAATTCTTACTCGTTCCGTTTTTGCCTACGACGACAGTATGAGGGACGAAAGCTACTACATTCGGATTGTCGAACTGACTCGGCTCAGTTTCAGCAAGTACGCCAACTACTCTATAGTCTGTTCCGCTAAGATTAATTTGTTTGCCTACCGGGTTGACATCTCCAAAAACATCATTCGCTAGACTGTGTCCCAATACGGTAACGAGATTTTTTTCCGTAACATCCTTCCTGGTAAAGAAGTTACCAAACATGAACTCGTATTCTCGTATATAACTGTAAGACTCCGATACACCCTGTACCGCAATAGTTGCGCCAGTACCAGATTGTATTTTTGCAATGGTAGCAACTAATGGCGAAACTCCCGTTACAAGTTCTCGGTCAATAGCTTTTATCGCTGTTAGGTCTTGCTCTGTTAACGTTGGTTCAACAAGTAAGCTTTTACTTTTTTGATTTTCTGGCGCACCTTCTGGTGCTTTATGCCCAGGGTTTTGCAGCTCTTCTAATTCTTGTGTAGTAGGCGCATTACGGGACTCTACAGACACGTTGGTCGATCCAAGTTTACTTACTTCGCTAGCTATCTTGGCATCCATACCCTCACCCAAGCCCATAATTGTTGTAACTGCAGCTATCCCGATGACGATGCCGAGAACGGTCAGTAGGCTACGGCCTTTATTGATTACTATTGATTCACCGACTTCTGCTAAAAGGTTGGTAATTTTCATTGTTTTGCTTCCTCTGTAATATTACCGTCGAGTAGTCGTATGGTACGGTCTGCATACTTGGCTATGTCTTCTTCATGAGTAATGACTATGATAGTTGTACCCTGCTGATTTATTTCTTTAAATAGTTTCATAATGCTGTTCGTGTTTTTCGTATCAAGATTGCCTGTGGGCTCATCCGCCAGTAACAGGCTCGGCCGCATCATCAGCGCACGAGCTACCGCTACGCGCTGAATTTGACCGCCCGACAGCTCGTTCGTGCGGTGGGAGATACGATTCTCTAAGCCAACCCGTTTAATAGCCTCTTTTGCTCTTTCGGTATCATCGGTAGCCGGTCTATAAACCGTCGGTAATAATACATTTTGCATAACCGTACGGCGCTTTAGCAAATTAAATTGTTGAAAAACAAAACCAATCTCTGAGCTTCTCAGGTCTGAAAGCTTGCTCTGGCTGAGCTCTCTGACAGAAACTCCATTAAGTAAGTAATCACCCTCAAAGTGTTGATCGAGTAGACCGATAATGTGCATTAAACTGGATTTGCCCGAACCCGAACGTCCCATAATTGCTACAAAATCGCCTTTGTTTACACTCAAATTTATTTCGCGTAGCGCGGTGGTCGGGTTCTTGCCGTCTGCATTATATATTTTTTGTAGATTCTTTATTTCAATAACTTTACTCATGTGTTTCAGCCTGCTTCTCGTTACTTAGATTTAGCTCGAAATGGGCGAGCAATCTCTCAAATGTCTCTGGTTTGGCAATAATCAACACGCCATCCACTGGCGCTTTAAAAACAAGAAGCTTATCGCTAGCATTGATAGACATAGATTCTCTCGCTTCAGCTGGTATTACTACTTGACCACGCTCCCCAACCGTCACTGAGCCAATCAATCGCGGCATATTCATTTTGTATCTCCTTATTTAATCATTCCTCTTATAC
>JBATSI010000099.1:0-3843 GCA_049293215.1 Saccharimonas sp. (SeqCode)
AAGACGAGCATATAGTCCATGGCGGTGTAAAAGCTGCTCATGAGAACCGTCTTCGATAATCTTTCCATCCTGCAATACAACAATTCGATCGAGCTTTGCGATTGTGCTGAGACGATGAGCAATAACAAGACTCGTTCGCTGCTTCATAAGGTGGGTTAATGACTTTTGTATAAGCGCTTCACTTTCACTATCAAGAGCACTTGTTGCTTCGTCGAGTACTAAAATTGAGGCGTCTTTCAATATGGCACGCGCAATTGCAATGCGCTGTCGTTGTCCGCCGCTTAGTTTGATGCCACGTTCACCAACAAGTGTATCAAACCCTTCGGGAAGGTCATTGATAAATTGAAGTGCTCCAGATTTTTTGGCTGCATCGATGATTTCTTTTTCGCTTGCAGTCGGCTTTGTGTAGGCGATATTTTCTCGAATCGATCGGTGAAAAAGTAATGGTTCCTGAGGTACATAGGCAATTGCGCGGCGAAGACTTTGTTGAGTGACGGTGGCGATGTTCTGTGTATCTATTGTTATGTCTCCACTGTCTATATCAGAAAACCGTAGCAAGAGTTTGACGAGCGTTGTTTTTCCAGATCCCGAAAGACCGACAAGTCCAACGCTCTCGCCTGATTTAATATGAAGCGAAAAGTCTCGGAAGAGTGTTTCGCCCGCGCCTTCGTCGTGAGTGTACGTAACGTGGTTGAATGATATAGATCCTTTTGTAGCCGTCAGTTTGCGCGTGCCTTTGTCGAACAAATGCGTGTCTTTTGTAAGGATCGTGACCATCTCCTCTGAATCACCGATGATGCGATTGTATGAGCGCATTATTCCGTTCATGTTCCATAGACGCTGCGTTACTGATGCTGTGTAGCTCACGATGAGGTAGATTGTTGCGATTGAAAGCATATCATGTTGGGAGGCGTATGCAGCAAAGGCAAGAGCGCCTACTGTGATAGAAGTGCTGATGAGGGAGTATGCGGTGCTTGCTTTGAGAAACCCCTTCATCGTTGCAAGAACCTTTTCTCGCCAGTTCTCGGTTGAACTGATAAAGTTTTCAAGTTCATATACTTCTGACGCGGATGACTTCACAGTGACGATATTTGAGACAACATCAGAGAGCTGTCCACTTAGCTTGTTGCTCGCTTTTGCCTCTGCTTCGTTGAGTGCGGCCATTGGGCGTGACCCAAAGAATACAACGACAATAAACACTATAGAGAAGAGTGCGAGAAATAATGCAAATTGCCAAAAGATCATCCCAAGAATAACAACAGAACCAATGACGGACACGATAAATGGTGCAATAGACCATATGATAGTATCCCAGAATCGTTCTGCCGCTCCAACGAGTTTGTTGCTTTGACTGACGAGCGACCCGCTAAATTTGTTGGTATGAAAAAAGAGCGTTTCATTGGATAGCTTGTTGAAAATTTTATGATAAAGGTCGCGCTGCATTGCACTTTCAAGGGTCCACGTGAGATAAAGCGTCACTCTCCACCCGATAACCTCGGACCATAATTGTGAAAATGCAAAACCTACGACGAGCCACCAGATAGTAGTATCGCTTATGGTGCGATGGTGCTGCAATATGTCGAGAAACTGAGCAATGATCGCAGGTCCGATAAACGTTCCAACAGCGGTTGTGACGCTGACGGCAAGTAACACGAGAAACGTTCGCCATTTATAAGGTGATGAGGTATTCCATAAAAAATGTAGTATTGTTGCGTCGTTTTTTTGACTCAAGTGAGTAATCTCCTTTTTGTGAATGTTTACGTAGTAAATAATAGTGGTTTGCTATAGGCAAACATAAAGATAGAGGAAGTAATGTAACTTCATAGTTATTCTATCGTAGCATATTTGCTGTGAGACTTGCAAGCATTCTAAAGAAATAGTAAACTAAAAGTAGTAAAGAGGAGGTATTATGAAGGGATTTCATGGCAATATTGAGCAGTTAACTGAGGAAAATAATAACTTTCGCCACGTGCTGTATACGGCGGCTCATTGTCAGCTCGTTGTAATGGCGCTACCGCCACTCGGTGAGATTGGTCTTGAGGTTCATCCAGATAACGATCAGTTTTTTCGGTTTGAAGCTGGCAACGGGAAGGTAATTATTGATGACAATGAGTATGCGGTAGGTGACGGCGACGGAATTATTGTTCCAGCAGGGGCTGAGCACAATGTTATTAATACATCTCCAGACCAAGCATTGAAGCTTTATACGATCTATAGTCCTGCGCATCACAAGGATGGTATTGTCCGTGCAACGCGAGAAGAAGCCGAGGCAAACGATGCTGATTTTGATGGTGTCACAACCGAGTAGTATCTATTAGTTACAGGGGTAGGGTGCTATAATGGACACATGAATGCTGCACTAAAGGACAAACTAAAGACACTACCCGCTTCTCCTGGAGTGTATTTTCACAAAGCCGAAAATAGCGAGGTGATCTATGTTGGAAAAGCAGCAGTTCTAAAGAATCGTGTTCGTCAGTATTTTCAAAGTGGCAAAGATTTCGATGCTAAGACGCGCGCTCTCGTAGCTGAGATCTATACGACCGACTGGATAGAAACTGAAAGCGAGGTGGATGCATTGTTTCTTGAAAGCGAAATGATCAAGCGCTATATGCCACGCTATAATATTTTGCTACGAGACGATAAATCACAAACATTTATTCGTATAGATATGAATAGTGATTGGCCAACAGTAACATTTACGCGCAATCCTCTCGACGATGGAGCGCGCTATTTTGGTCCATTTTACAATAGTCTACCAGTCAAGAAGGCGTTACGGCTATTGCGTCGTGTTTTTCCGTACTTCACGCAACCACCGATGGGTACGCGGCGCTC
This sequence comes from Saccharimonas sp. (SeqCode), assembly GCA_049293215.1. Classification (GTDB taxonomy): domain Bacteria; phylum Patescibacteriota; class Saccharimonadia; order Saccharimonadales; family Saccharimonadaceae; genus Saccharimonas. Next base: position 2,833 of record JBATSI010000099.1, read on the forward strand.
ACAGCTTAATTCTCAGCTTGGGCTTGAACCGCCGCTTGATATGACGAGCGAGGAATATAAGCAGGGGCTCAAACGACTGATTCGCTATATAAAGGGAAATCGAGTAACGCTCGTTCGTGAGCTTGAAGCCGAGATGAAAAGAGCCGCGAAAGCAGAACAGTTCGAAACGGCAGCTATCCTTCGCAATAAGATTACGAATCTAAAAGAACTGCAACGTCGTATCATGTTTGGCGATCATGAGTTTTTGAATATATCAAAAGATAATGCACTCATGCAGCTGCGAGAACTCATTGGGCTGCGTCACGCGCCGCAGCGTATCGAAGGATATGACGTTTCGCATATCAGTGGTCAAGACGTTGTTGCGAGTATGGTAGTGTTTACAAACGGCGTGAGTGATCGAGCAAATTATCGTAAATTTAAGCTTCATCGACAGCAAAACGATGATTATGCAAATATGCGCGAGATTCTCGCCCGTCGGTTAAGTCCAAAAAATATAAAAGCATGGGGAAGTCCCGATCTGCTTCTTATCGACGGAGGAAAAGGGCAGCTTCGTGCGGCGCTTGATGTTTTAGACGCGCAGGGTCTTGCAATTCCCTGTATTTCTATAGCAAAACGAGACGAAGAAATGCTTGTGCATCAAACGCGATCACATGTAGACACGAGTAAACTGGACGATTTAATGAGTCGTCCAGAGCCAGGTGTTTATGTTGTGCACGAAGGCGAAATGTATACCGTTAATCTCCATGTTGGCAAACTAAATGCTGGATCGCATTCAAAAAATCTTCGCGGTGGCGAGACGTTGAGCCAATATAGTGACCTTACGAAGCTTTTTCAGCGTATTCGCGATGAGTCTCATCGCTTTGCTATTAGCTATCACACAACACTCCAACGCGGCAGGCAGACCAAGAGCGCAATAGAAGATATTCCGGGGATTGGCCCTGCAACACGCAAAAAACTCATAAAGAAATTTGGGAGTTTGCGCGGGGTGAAGCTTGCAGATCAAGCAGCGCT